>CACEJY010000005.1 GCA_902559985.1 uncultured SAR116 cluster alpha proteobacterium
AGACAGAAAAAGAGCAATTCGATCAATAAAACTATTTGGTCGAATTGCCGCAGCCACACCAAGTGGCACTGATAGTAAAATCGCAAATGTTATGGCGCAAACGCCCAAAGTCATCGTTGTCGGCAAACGCTCACCAATTAGAGCGCTTACATCAGTTCTGAAATAATAGCTTTTTCCAAGATCACCAGCAGCTGCACGCTGCAGCCAATCAAAATATTGGACTAAAATTGGACGGTCAAATCCGTATAACTGTCTGATAGCCTCAATGTCAGCATCAGATGCTGTTTCACCAGCCATCGCAATCGCCGGATCACTGGACAGATATAAAAGCCCAAAACTAATGAAAGACACCGTTAGCGCCACCAGGGCTGCTAGGGCTAACCGCTTGAGCGTGTAATATAGCATTTTAGAATACCCATAAAATGAACATGCTAATCAGCTGCGCACCAGAGCGATGCGCAGCTGATTATTTTCTTTACATCCACTTTGCGGTGAAGAAGCGCGGTATTTCATCAGGAGTTGGATTGAAATCAACATCCTTAGAAAAAGCGTACCAAGTGTTGTAAGACCACAACGGGAACATAAAAACTTCACCGGTGATTCTTGACAAGGCAGCTTTATAAGCGGCTTTTCTCACATTTGCATCAACAGATGTGTCACCTATTCCTAGCTGCTTTATTACTTCTGGATCCTTCGAATAATCATCCTTACCACCTGATTGAAAATGGCTCGTAATTGCTGAAACATCATTTATCGAGTAGGAGCCCCAAGTGCCAAAGTTAAATGGAGAACCACCGCTTTGGACTTTATCCCTAAAAGCTGCATATTTCAGATATTCCAATTTAGCCTTGATACCCACAGCATTCAGGTTGTTAATCATTGCCTCAGCGTAGTCACGATTTCTATAGGCAAGGAATGGGATCTCAAATCCGTTCGGATAACCAGCGTCGGCAAGTAGCTTCTTAGCCTTTTCTGGGTTGTAGTCATAATTCGGAACATCTTGTGTGCAGCCGAACTGTGATGGAAAACAGAGTGAATTCACAACTATTGATTCGCCCTGCACGAGAGATTTAACAATACCCTCACGGTCAATAGAATGAGCAACGGCACGCCTAACCCGAACGTCATTCATTGGGTTTTTGCTGTGTCTACCCATCGCATCAAAGTTTAAATATCCAATACGCATGGTTGAAGAATTCTTGACGGTAAAAGCGCCTTGCGACTTAATTCGTTCCGCCTGGTCAGGCTTGACCTTCCAGATCCAATCAATACCACCTGAAAAAAGCTCAGCAAGTTGAGTATTGCTCTCAGCAATGGTTCGGATCACGATGTTCCCAATGCTTGCTTGACCCTTTGGACTTGAGGCATGATAGCCATCATATTTTTTGAATTTATAGCGTTTGCCGGGTTCAACGCTCGTGACCTGGTACGGACCTGTGCCCACTGGCTTCAATGCCATTCCTTCAGGACCATTCTTGCTATAATAATCATTTGGATACATCACAAGTGGACCTGATAAGAATTCAAGCGCTGCGGGAAATTCTTTTTTCAAATTCAGTTGGACCTTGTATTCGCCAAGCTTTTCAGCGTTGTTCCACCAATTCACATTCCGTGCAGGCTTGGCGCCATTTGCCGGATCTCCAAGATAATTCAATGTGAACACAACATCATCGGCGTCAAACTTTTCACCATTGTGAAACTTCACGCCTTTACGAAGGTCAAACTGAAGCGTTTTTGAGTCCACCCACTTGTACGCTGTAGCAAGGTTTGGCAAATACTCGTTAGTTTTTGGATCGCGATACAACAACCCATCCCAGACCATCCTTGAAATCACAATACCTTCCCGTGCTGTATTGTAATAGTTGTCAATTGACTCAAGCTCTCGATCAATTGCAACGTTCAATGTATCATTTGACTTGCCGGCATGCGCTGCGGTTGATACCCCCGCCGCGAGCAATGCGCCCACAAGTAGCTTTGAAAAATGCTTGTTCACAACCATCAAACTCTCCCTTCGAATACATGATTCGTATTTTTTTTACTTTTATAACTCACAATCTTAACCATACCTTTCGACGGGTGTCGAGGCTCAAAAACCGATTAATAAAGTTACAGGCTTATAATTTATTTGAGAAGCTAGTGACCGCCGAACAGATTCAACCGTAATTTAGATTTTTGTTTTTGGTTGCATCATCGCTTTGCAGGCACCATAATTTCCAATTATATTCCTGCCTTCTGTGCTTTTCGATGGTTTGCCACACCTTGCCGCACAGGACAGAGCCTCGGATATCAATTTGACACCAAATACGAATAAAACAAAGACACCTTTTTTGAGACAGATTTCAAGCAAAGATAAAGCCTTGCAATCTGTATTCTGGATGCTTGTTTCATGCGTTGCACTATCAGTTTTAGCTGGCCTTGGTCGTTTACTTGGGCAATATGAGGTCAATGCATTCCAAACAGTTTTTTGCCGTCTATTTTTTGCCTTTCTTGTTATGCTTCCAATGGTCATGCATCTGGGCTTTAAGAAAGTTGCAACTGTCCAGATTAAAATATATTTAATCAGAACCCTTTCCGGCATTGTGGCAATGTGGACATGGTTTTACGCAGTAACACTCATTCCGATCGGCGAGCAGACAGCGCTGAGCTTTCTGGCCCCACTGTTCACAACTGTTGGAGCTGCATTCTTGTTAAGAGAAACGGTGCGTGCGCGCCGGTGGGCAGCAATCATCATTGGTTTTATTGGCGCACTTATTATCATCCGGCCGGGCATTATTGAGGTTAGCATCGGGCACTGGATTTCTATATTATCCGCAATTGCAATGGGCTGTTCAGCATTGGCAATTAAAAAGCTGACAAGTCAGGACAATCCATTAATCATTGTCTTTATTTCTCACATTATAATGATGCCCATGGCTCTTATACCGGCACTTTTGGTATGGGAGTGGCACGTCCCCGAGGTATGGTTTATCCTGATTGCCACCGGCCCTTTTGCAGTTATTGGTCATTTCACCCTCGCCAAAGCCTTTTCCCTTGCCGATGCGTCCTTCGTTGTGGGGGTTGATTATGCCCGATTGCCATTTGCCGTAATGTTTGGTTGGATCCTCTTTGGTGAATTAACCGATATCTGGACATGGGTAGGAGCGAGCGTGATTTTTGTTTCTTCCTTCTATGTTATTCAAAGGGAAATGCGTGCCAAGAAAACCGCCAATAAAAAACAAGCTTTGATAATCGAGAAGGGGTAATACTATGACACAGCCATTATCGAACAAGCTAACTCTGTTGGATTGGCTTGACACTCAAGAAGACAATATGGTGACCCTGCTTAGGGACCTTGTGAACATTGACAGCAACAGCTTTGACAAGGCTGGAGTTGATCGCGTTGCTGACCGTCTTGGCGAGTTCTTTGATGAACAGTCGATTCCATTTGAAACTATTCCAATTGAAACACATGGCGACGGTATGCGCGCGGTTGTGGCTGGCGGTAATGGCAATCGTCCTATTTTGCTTTGCGGGCATCGCGATACAGTGTTTCCAACAGGCGAGGTTGAAAAACGGCCGTTTGAAGTGCGTGATGGTAAGGCCTACGGCCCTGGCGTCGCCGATATGAAACCTGGCCTTGTGATCAACGCATTCATTATGGCAGCATTTAACAAATTTGGCGGCCACCCGAATCCAATTGTTGGGCTATTTACCGGTGATGAGGAAATTGGTTCACCAACATCTCAAGATGTGATCATTGCCGAAGCGAAAAAAGCGCGCCTTGCTTTCAATAGTGAACCCGGGCGACCAAGTGGAAACATTGTCACCAAGCGCAAAGGTGGAATTTTCTGTCATTGTGATATTTATGGTGTGGCGGCACATTCAGGGGGTTTTTTTGAAGAGGGACGCAGTGCAATTGAGGAACTTGCCCGAAAGATTCAAGCCCTTCATGCCCTTACCGATCTAGACCGCGGTATCACCCTGAATGTTGGGCTAGTTGCTGGTGGACAGTCAGTAAATACCGTGGCAGCCGAAGCAAGCTGCGACATTGATATCCGTTATCGTGAGAGCGCTGATAGGGATAAGATTTTAGAGAAGGTTCATGAGATTTGTCAAAAAACAAGTGTTGATGGCACAAGCTCGGTAATAGCAGTGCGGGGTGAGTTTCATCCGCTAAACCCATCAACCCAATCGAATGAATTATTCGAAGTTTACGCCAAAATAGCGGCCACGCGCAATATCACCATCAAAGGTGAACATTCAGGCGGCTGTGCCGATAGCGGCTTTATCGCAGGTGTTGGGACGCCAGTTATTTGCGGAGTTGGACCAATTGGCGGCAATTACCATCGCGCCGATGAATGGATGCGAATTGACAGTCTAACCGAGAGGGCAAAGCTTATCGCCGAAACGATTTTAACCCTTACCAACCAGACCACAAAAACTGGCCTCTAGGAAATATACGTTTGTCCCTAGAAAATCTTCAACTCCGATTTTAGCACCCAAACTAGTTCAATGCAGCCATGCCATCTCCTGCCGGATCTGCACCACCGTCCAGTTTGCCATCAAGAAGCCGAATTGCATGGACAATCGGCGTGACATAGCTGGCAGCATAGCGTCTAGTCTCGTAGCCCTCTTTATTTAGTTCGCTCTCAACGCCGCGGAAAATTCGGTTGGTCAATTCAATAACGTTTGAAGTTGCACAAAACCTTGGAGCGGAAACAGCGTCCTGTGCGCTCATACTAAAATCAACCATATTCAAAATGGTCTGCAGTACGCCCATCGTGATGGTGGTCCCGCCGGGTGCACCAAGCGCCATGGCAGGCATACCATCCTTTGAGAGTATCGTTGGACACATGGCGGTAAAGCGCGCCTTACCTGGAGCAAGACTGCCGACACGCCCCGGGCGCGGATCAAACACCATCATACAGTTATTGTACATGAATCCCAGCCCATCAGTTATCACGCCCGAAGATGACCCAAGCGAATGCGTAACATTAACAATGTTACCCGCCGAGTCTGCCACCACAAGATGAGTTGTGTCCTTGCTTTCAGGGGCGCCAGCATTCATCCGAACAACATTTGCTTTGTGCCCGGCGCGGATTTTAGCTGCTGTTTCGACCGCTAGTTCCTTGCTTTTTAGACGTTCAAGCGGCACATCTACAAAATTGGGATCCCCCATATTTGAGTCCTTGTCGATGGTTGAATATTTCATCGCTTCAGACACCGTTGCAATGTAGCGCGCGGAATTATGGCCCATCGCGGCAAGGTCAAATTGTTCAAGAATATTTAACATTTGCAGGATCATCAGCCCTCCACCAGGGAGCTGATTGGTGTCTACATCAAAACCGCGATAACTGCCCTTTAAAGGTGCAATCTTAGTCGGCGCACAATCAGCTAGATCATCCTTGGTCAGCAAGCCGCCATTAGCTTTCATGTCAGCCGCGATCTGATCAGCAACATCGCCATTGTAAAACACCCCAATCCCTTCATCCGCAATCCGCTGATAAAGACGCCCCATATCTGGGTTCCGGAGGGTTTCTCCAATATTCAAAAGTGTCCCATCATCATGTAGATAAATCTTGCGGGCAGAATCCAGTTCCTTGACCACAGCCACACGTTCAATCCGGCCGGCCTGTGCAGGTTGCAACCAGAAAGCGTGGACCCTCGGTCTTACCTCAAATCCGTCCATGCAATAATCGATTGCTGGCCTCATTAATGTGCCAAGTGGCATTGTGCCATAAGTTTTAAGAGCTGTATCAAAGGCCTGCAAGGTCATTGGTGAGGTCATCGATTTATACCCAAATTCATTCAGCTGACCTTTGAGGACAAATCCAAAGCCATCGTCACATTCGCGTTCAATCAGATCTTCCCACATATTTGGCGTTGCAGCTTTCGGGGCTTTTCCATGAAAATCGAAAAAACTATGCTCGCCCATTTCGCGCATAAAAATCTGCATTGAGCCAAAGCCCGCAATGCCGCACATTTGCGGATCAACAACCGTTTGTACCATGGCCGCCGCGATCGCTGCATCCATCACATTACCACCAGCATTAAACACATTGAGACCCGCCTCAACCGCTTCAGGTTGGGGTGCTGAAATCATACACCGCGTCATTTATTCAACCCCTGTTTACTAATCTATGACTTACAACAACTAAACCATAGACCTATTTCAAACCAATTTACCAGAGTGCTTGATCGTCCTTTTGTGAAGTTAATTACTTGTCCTTCGAATAATCATGGCGTTAGCATTAGAGTCAGATTTGGTTGTGAGGGGTTTAAAATGGATATCACAAATCTGGATTTTGATGACGAGGCAATGCTAGTCGGGTTGCAACGGTGGGTCGTCTGTGAGAGCCCAAGCTATGATCCGTGTGCGGTAAACAGAATGCAAGACCTGGCCGCACATGATCTTGCAGTCATGGGAGCATCTATTGAACGGATTAACCCACATCATTCAGTTGGTGACTGTATTCGCGCTCGATTTCCCCATTCCAGTCCCGACCAACCCGGCCTACTAATCCTCGGCCACATGGATACGGTTCACCCCCTTGGCACGCTCGAGCACTTGCCCGTCAAACGTGATGGTAATTTATGTTTTGGGCCGGGCATTTGCGATATGAAAGGCGGCAATTATCTTGCACTTGAGGCTATCCGGCAGTTGAACAGGATCGGGGCTAAAACGCCACTACCCATCACAGTTCTCTTGACTTCTGATGAGGAAATTGGGTCGCCACATACAAGGCATTTAATCGAGGCAGAAGCAACCCGGGCAAAGGCCGTGCTCATCCCCGAACCTGCTCGGAAAGGCAATGGTGTTACATCGGGCCGGTACGCGGTCGCGCGTTATAATGTTAGCACCTACGGCAAACCCAGCCATGCCGGTTTGCGCCTTTCTGAGGGCCGATCTGCGATTCGAAAAATGGCTTCACACATTATTGATATTGAAGCGATGACCAGTGATGATTGCACATTTTCAGTTGGTGTTATGAATTCTGGAAAATGGGTGAATTGTGTCTCATCCGAGGCCACGGCCGAAGTGCTATCCATGTCCAAACGCCAGCAGGATCTTGATGATGGTATCAAAAAAATGTTGGCCTTTAATGATCCTGATGGTGATGTCATGACCAAAGTATCGGTGGGGCTTACTAGGCCCGTTTGGACCGCATCAGAAACAGGCTTAAAACTGGTTGATCTTGCCAAAAGACTCTCCACCCAGCTTGGCCAGCCCTTCCATCATGAAAGTTCCGGTGGCGGCAGCGACGGTAATTTCACCGGTGCAATGGGCGTTCCAACACTTGACGGACTTGGGGTTGCCGGTGACAAATATCACACGCTTGAAGAGCATATTAAAATTGATAGCCTATCAATGCGTGGCAAGATGATGGCTGGACTTTTGATGGGTATAAAGCACGACCTTTAACCAACATCCCGCAAACAAAAATTCCAAGACATTAGAATTCATAGGCTAATAGGAGATCCCTGTGACTGAAACAAAGTTATCCACCCACACTCTAGATACCTTGTATCTGCGTGATAAAAATCTGGTTGACGAGGTTATGGGGCACATGACATTTACTGATGCGATGTTCTATCACATCATGGGAGTAACTCCCTCGCCAGGTCAACGCGCAGTTTTGGATGCAGTGCTCGTTACATTGATGGAACATGGTTTTACCCCAAGTGCTATTGCCGCGCGGATGACTTATCTATCGGCTCCTGAGGCCCTGCAATCAGCGGTTGCCGCAGGATTGTTGAATGTAGCCAGCCAGTTCATTGGCACAATGGAGAACGCTGCAAAGATTCTTGGAGAAATTGACGCCGACCCTGAAGGCAACGATGCTGCCTGCCGCCGCATTGTCCAGCAGCATCGCGAGCAGGGCCAGCATATGCCCGGCTTTGGCCATCATTTGCACCGCCCGGATGACCCGCGCACACCAAAATTATTTGCCATTGCAATGGCGCATGATGATATCGATAAAAAACCGATAGAAATGATTCAACGGCTTGGCAGCACAGTGGACCAAATTTATGACAAACATCTGACCATCAACGCCACTGGTGCCACCGCCGCGGTACTAATGGGGGCAGGGATACCAGTAGGGATCATGCGCGGCTTTGCGGTTATTTCACGCGCCGCCGGTCTTGTGGCACATGTCATGGAGGAGCAGGTCAGCCCAACTGGACGTCATATATGGGATCTTATTGATGGTAGCATTCCCTACACGGGTGAAGCGCTGAAAAAAAACAACTAAACACCTTCCAGAGCGTTCATATGCTGGCAAACGCTCTCACCAAGTGCATCCAGATCATAACCGCCCTCCAGCAGACTGATTAACCGCAATGCGCCAATATCATCGGCAGAATGAGTTGCGGCATCAATGATATCATTTGTCAGAATGCCAAAGTCTTCGCTGGCCATTTGCAAACCACCAAGCGGATCTGCCTCATGCGCATCAAACCCTGCCGAAATAATGATCAGTTCTGGACGCGCTTCAACAACTGACGGCAGCAAGTGATCGCGCCAACCAGAGCGCACACCGGCCCCGCCGGTCCCATGGGCCAATGGTAAGTTAAAGATATTCTGGTAGGCGCCCATTTCATCATGCGCCCCCGTACCAGGGAAAAGTGGCATTTGATGAGATGAGGCGTAAAACAAACTGCCATCATTCCAAAAACAAGCCTGGGTACCGTTACCGTGGTGAACGTCAAAATCAACCACCGCAACCCGGTTGATTCCCCATTTCTCCTGTGCATGGCGTGCCGCAATGGCCGCACTCGAAAACAGACAAAAACCCATTGCCTTTTCAGGTTCGGCATGATGGCCGGGCGGTCGCATCAAACTAAAAGCGGTGCTCGCCTTGTCAGTCATGACCATATCAACCGCCACACAGGCACCACCAACTGCACGCAATGCGCATTCATAACCCCGTTTGCTGGCCCATGTATCCGCATCTAGTGGTGCCGCCTCTTCCGAAGATCCAGCAACATCACACACCATGTCGATATATGATTCGCTATGAATTAGTTTCAACTGATCACGTTTTGCAAGTGGTGCCGTAACACGCTGCCATGATTGATAGTCATCACCAATATGGTCTAATATCGCCGCATAGCGTTCGGGCCGTTCAGGGTGGCCAGGTGGCACATCATGCTTGGCTGATATTTCATGCGTAATCAAGGCAGGTATCATCACATTTTCCCTTTGATAGGCTGAGTTCACTTACACAATATAAGGAGGTAACTGCCACGTCCACTCTAAGGAAAAAAACAGTCGGGCACTAACAATTTCACACAACCCAAATGTTTGGCCTCAGATATGAAATATTTTACATGGAGTGAAAGGGGAGGTTTCTGGGATGATTTTTCCAAGGCAAACCTTTCGAGGTGATTCTTGGGGTGTCTTTATCTTGAAAACCTATGTAAAAGGCACCAAATCATGAAAGAATCCAACATGAAGGAGCGACGTATGAGCGACAAGACATTTAGCTTTGAAGCCGATACCGGAAAAATACTTGGTATTGTAATCAATTCACTTTATTCGCAAAAAGAAATTTTTCTTCGCGAGCTTATATCGAACGCATCGGATGCTATAAACAAACGCAAATTTGATATTATTACCTCCGGCAATGCCGCTGACACTTTCGAGGGAAAAATCAATATCGCAGTGGATAAGAAAAACAAAACCATTACGGTATCAGATAATGGCATCGGCCTTTCGTCCGATGAAATGGTTGAAACCCTAGGCACCATTGCAAGCTCAGGTACAAAGGCCTTCATAGAATCTACTAAAACGTCGGAAAATACGAAAGAGGTCAACGACCAGTTGATTGGTCAATTTGGGGTAGGATTCTACTCGGCCTTTATGGTGGCAGAAAAGGTTGAAGTTCTGTCAAAAAAACATGGTGAAAAATCTGCCAGTCAATGGGCGAGTGATGGACAAAGCGGCTACAGCATTACCGATGCCGAACGCGCTGAAACAGGCACCTCTATCATTCTTTACCTGCGTAAAGAAGCTAAGGAATATCTGGAACAAGAGCGCATTACACATCTAGTTAAAAAATACTCGGATCACATTGCACAGCCTATCTTCTTTGAAGGTAAAAAAGATGAAGCCGAGCAGCTGAATACATCAGCCGCACTTTGGACTCGCCCAGCCAAAGATATTTCCAAAGACGAATATAACTCATTCTATCATGGAGTAGCGTCGGCATATGACACACCGTTCGCCACCCTTCACAATAAGACCGAAGGGTCAGTTGAATTTACCAATTTGTTGTTTGTCCCCTCAATTGCCCCATTCGATCTTTATGACCCAGAGCGCAAATCGAAATTACACCTATACGTAAATCGCGTGTTTATCACAGATGATTACGAGGGCTTGGTGCCAAAATGGCTACGATTTTTACGTGGTATAATTGATACACCGGACGTGGATCTGAATGTCAGTCGTGAAATGCTCCAGCAGAATCCTGCTGTTGCAAAGATCAACAAAGCTTTAGTCAAGCGTGTTTTAGGGGAATTTAAAAAGGGGTTGGAAAAAAGGCGCGATGAATATGCCACTTTCTGGAATGGTCTTGGCAAGGTGATTAAAGAGGGGCTTTATGAAGATCAAGCCAATAGCGAGAAGATTCTAGGGGTTTGTCTTTTTCAATCGTCCAAAAACGAAAAGCTAGTCACACTTCAAGAGTATCTTGATGGGTTCACCAAAAATCAGAAAGTGATATACTACCTATCATCCGATGATGCCGACCGAGCACGCCGTAGTCCACATCTCGAGTCTTTTCAGGCTAAAGGCATCGATGTGCTGCTCTTGACTGACCCAATAGATGACTTCTGGTTATCGAACATCAAGCAGTTTTCCGGAAAAGACTTCCAATCAATAACCCGTGGCGAAGTTGATATTTCTGATGTTGGAGACAGCTCAGCTGAGAGCGAAGTCTCAGAAGAGGTTCTGTCCGATAAGTTTATGGCCAAAGTCAAACATGTACTTGAAAGCAATGTCGCCTCCGTGCGTAGCTCCTCAACTTTAGAAACAAGTGTTGCCCGTCTGGTTGCCGATGAAAACGGAATGGATGCGCAAATGGAACGGATGATGCGAATGCAAAATCCTGATTTCAAAGGCATGCCAAAAGTTCTGGAAGTAAACGCAAAACATCCGCTCATTAAATCGCTGAATGCTAAATTGGAAACCGGGGAGTTTGACGGGTCTGATGATTACGCCAAATTGATTTTTGATAGCGCCCTTGTTGCAGAGGGTGAGGTCATTATTGATCCACGTGAATTTACTCAGCGCCTTACCGATATCATGCAAAAGGCATTGGAAAAATAGAGTGTATGAATAATACCTACAATCGGCTCGTCTTCCTTCGACGGGCCGGTTCTAGACAGTCTACATCTGCCGTAGGTCAAGCCTGCCAATTATTTTACCAATCCAGCTTTTCACCTCAATTCGGACCGGCATAACCTGACTCTCGAGTGGACGAGCAAAAAATACCTTAACCCGCCCGTTTTGATCCTTGTTTGACCGCCATTTTGACCTAATTCGGTGACCACCAATCGGATCAAATTTAACGTCGCAGACCATCGCACTGCCTGTGAAAACACCCGGCCTATCCTGTTCAAGAACGATCTTGCCAATTTTTTCAAAATATATCCGGCTTCGACGTCTACCATCATAGATTTCATAACTGGATGTGCAGTCACCAGTTTTTTCAATCTGGTTTAACAAACGCAAAACCGCACTATAGGGATCAAGCACGTTGACTTTCATCTGGTCATCAAGCGGGTGAACTTCGGTTAAGTCCAGCTCAGGCAAACGGGTTTCACTGACAACGCTATTAGTATCGTCCCAGATAACATTACTATTAACAACTTCTCTTCCAGATATACGTTCCATTAATAATGTTTTTGGAGCCCATCCAGTGTCTTTGCGAACTAGTTCAGCAATTGAACGGCTTTTGAAGCCTCGAAAAAAGGCAATAACCCCCTTGCTCGCAACATGCGCAGAAATGCGAGCATCATTCTTACCAAATTCATAATCAAGCTGGCTTTTCGCGAGCGATATGTTACCCCAGCTGACGTTATAAACAAGTGTTGTTGGCTTATAAGATGCTGACACATCGCCAACTACAAAAAAAATTAAAAACGTTGCAACCAATTGCCACATAAATGAAAACTCCTGACGACCAAGTTCATGTTAAACCTGATTAGAACACTCTGCCAGCTAACAAATTGTCACTACCTCGCATTAAATAATGTTAGTGATCACAGCATGTAAACATGACTTGAAATTGAGAAAAGAGCTATTGTACATATCAGTTCAAACGGCCCAAAGCTGAGAGGATAAATATGGCAAAATCTAAACCGGATGATCGCGAGTCTATTATTCGCAAATTCCAAAAAATCCATGGTGGCAATTTTGATTATTCACAGGTTGATTACATAAATCACACAACGAAAGTAACAATCATTTGCCGACACCATGGGCCCTTTGAACAGCAACCCCGTCTTCATCTTCGCGGGAGCACAGGGTGCAGACAGTGTATTGCTGAACGCGGAAAGTAGGCGTGGCTCCGAAGCTAGTTCAAGATCATTCAAAACATCAGGCCAATGCGCTTTAATTCGACAATATCGTTACATATACCGAGTTAGTGAATATCTCTCGATTGTCCCATGGCAACATTAAGTTTTTCAATGTTGAAACCAGCCGATTTTACAGAGTCCAATATTATCCCCTCGCGCCGCGTAATCAGCTCAATTGCATCCGGGATTTTTGTTATCACATCTGCTGGCACCATAACCGCGCCATGTTGATCAGCGTGAACAATATCATTCGTCTGGACAGTTAGTCCATATATCGTGACCTGACAACCAATATCGACAAGGTGCACAAATGCATGACTTGGCCCTACTTTGCCACCAATTAAATTAAAGTCACGTGCACTATCAGGCACATCTCGGAATGATCCGTTTGTTACCGCCCCAACAGCGCCAAGACCCTTATGAATATTCGTTTGCACCTCACCCCAAAACGCACCAATGCCCGGCTCAGGGTCAATGTCCTGAATAACCGCAATTTTGGGTCCAGGCGCTTTTGCCACATATTCGTAATACGCAGAGCGCTTATTCGCCATTTCTGCATCGCTCTTTCCAGATGGCAATGCGGCACGAATGGTTGCGGTGCGAGCAAAACCACAGACAGGCGGCAGGTTTGGATCAAGGCTGAAGAGATGTTTTGTTGTAAACCCATATCCACGCCGTTCTGGACAAACAAGTTCCAACGCATTGCATATGGTGGGCGTGTCCCATTTTGTTAGCGTTGCAAGATCAGCTTCATTGACACTGAAATCCATTTTACACCCCTTCTACAAGAAAAATTCTGGAACCGAGCATAACCGAGGGTTTCAGAGATGGGCAATGGATAAAAATTTGTGATAAATCCTAGAAAAGAAATAAGAGTTACTTCAATAAAAACACGCGCGCGGCAAGTTGTTGGATAAACAATAATGAATGATAGGAAGATCATCATAGGGATTGCCGTGTAGCCATGCTATACGGGGGTAAGATCTAAACCTTGGGATGATAGTTATGTTCGGCAAATTTATTATTTTCGCCATTCTCGCTGTATCTTTGTATGCACTTTTTATCAGGTTAAAAATGCGCATTAACGGTTCACCTATCAAAGAAAAAACACAACTTGAGAAACATCCCAAAAAACGGTTTTTTGGTAATGATATTGGGTTAAGTAAGATCCACCTTATTATCAGTTTTCTGGCTGCCCTTTATCTTATTTGGGCAGTAATAACTCTTTATAGATAGCCGTACCCATTCTGACTAAAAGTCCTTGAAATTGACCACTGTATTATCTTTGACCTTAGCCCTTTAAAGGATTAGCTTCGCAAATATGGTGTCATCAAAAACAACCACTATAGCACCCTCGGGACAAGTTTTAAACTGGCTAATACTGTTGATGCTCGGCGTGATCTGGGGGGCAAGTTTCTTAGGAGTTGAGCTCGCTCTCACCGGCTTTGGGCCGATAACTTTGGCAGCCGGCCGGGTTGGCGCAGCGGCAGTCATTCTGGTGACGATTACAATAGTCTATGGCGATGGGTTTCCAAGGTTTCAAAGCAAGACAGATAGGCGAATCTGGCTACATTGTCTGGGTATGGCGCTTTTTACTAACGCTATTCCTTTCTGTCTTCTATCGTGGGGGCAGCAAATTGTAACATCGAGTTTTGCAGGCATCAGCATGGCGGTTGTTCCACTTTTTGTATTGCCATTGAGCCACTTTCTCGTTCCGGGTGAAGCCATGAGCCGGATTAAAACCATTGGATTTTTATTCGGTTTTGGTGGGGTAGTCCTACTTATTGGCGGCGACAAAATTCTAGCCGATGCTCCAACATCACCCCTTATGCTAACTGCGCAAATGGCCTGTGTCACAGCCAGCTGCTGCTATGCAATTGGCAGTATCATTACTCGTCTATGCCCAACGATTAGTGCACTCTCCTTTGCCGCGACAGGGTTATTGATTGGCGGGGCAATATTAATACCGACAGCGCTTATTTTTGAGGGTGTTCCGAGAAATATAGATTTTGGTATAGCTCTCTTTGGCCTTACTTTTTTGGCAGTATTTCCAACAGCGGTGGCCACAATTCTTTTGACCATACTTGTGCGCCGCGCTGGCCCACCTTTTTTATCTCTTGTCAATTATCAGGTGCCGGTGTGGGCGGTTATTATTGGAGCAGTTATTCTGAACGAGACCCTTCCTGGCCACTTCTTGATGGCATTAGCCGTCATTCTAGCAGGATTATTCATCTCACAACTAGGATGGCGCCGCGTCAACACAAAGCGCAACTTACCGAAAACATCCAATAGATAGACTTAATATAAAAAGCTTGACCTAGTGCCCAAGGATCTGACTTAAGAAAAGCTTCGTGCGGTCAGATTGGGGGTTATTAAAAAAGGCTTCAGGCTCATTCTGCTCAATGATTTGGCCTTCATCCATAAAGATAACGCGGTCAGCCACCTTTCGGGCAAAGCCCATTTCATGCGTCACACAAATCATTGTCATGCCGTCCTCTGCAAGCTCAACCATTGTGTCAAGGACCTCTTTGATCATCTCAGGATCCAGAGCAGAGGTTGGCTCGTCGAACAGCATCAATTGTGGCTGCATGCAAAGTGCGCGCGCAATTGCCACACGCTGCTGCTGCCCCCCCCGACAATTGACCGGGGTATTTCAGTGCTTGCTCCGGAATCTTAACTCGCGTCAAAAAATGCATCGCAATTTCTTCTGCCTCTGCACGTGGGGTCTTTCGCACCCAAATGGGCGCCAACATACAGTTTTCAAGAATTGATAGGTGTGGAAAAAGGTTAAAATGCTGAAAAACCATTCCGACTTCACGGCGAATTTCATCAATGTTTTTTACATCATTATTTAACTCAATGCCGTGAACGTTTATGTCTCCATCCTGGTGTTTTTCCAGCCGGTTTAGACACCTGATAAGTGTCGACTTGCCAGAACCCGATGGTCCACATATGACAATACGCTCACCTTTTACTACCCTCAGATTTATGTCCCGAAGAACGTGAAACTGACCAAACCATTTGTTCACATGCTCCATAGAGACAACAATTGTCTCATCAGACGAGTTTTTTTTATTTTTTTTCCTGGCAACTGATGTTTTTACCATTTAACTAGCTCCCAACTCTGACAAATGGCGTTATTAGTGGCCACGGTCTAGTTTACGTTCGATGTACATGGAGTATCGTGACATTCCGAAACAAAACACAAAGAAGATTAATGCCACCACAAGATAGCCTGTTGACGCTTGTACAGGCGTTGACCAAGCAGCATCAGCAATAGTTGACTGTGTTGCTCCTAGCAAATCAAAAAGGCCCACAATGCTTACCAATGATGTGTCTTTAAATACGCTTATGATTGTGTTGACTATACCTGGCAAAACGCGAGTAAGCGCTTGCGGTAAGATGATCAGGCGCATCGATTGCCAATAAGACAAACCGACCGCATCTGCACCTTCATATTGACCCTTGTCAATAGCCTGCAGCCCTCCTCTTATCACCTCAGCCATATAAGCAGACTGCCACAGCGTGACACCAATCAACGCCCTTAATAAAGAGTCAAAATTTACACCTTCAGGCATAAATAGTGGTATCATCACTGACGCCATAAACAGTACAGTTATGAGGGGAACCCCTCTCCAAAACTCTATAAATATTATCGATAGTGTTCGCGCAACAGGCAAATTTGAGCGGCGGCCAAGAGCCAGCAAGATACCCAACGGCAGAGACACAACAATGGCGGTAGTCGCCACCACTAAAGTGATTAAAAGGCCGCCCCAATCCCGCGTGTCTACTTTTGACAAATCAAAATCTAAACCAACGCTGACAAGTGCTGCAGCAAAAAAGATGAAAAACCAGCCCGCAACACCCGCCACCTTGGACAAATCTAAAAGAGGGCCTGTTATCCACCCCATTTTTCCAGCACGGCCAAAAGAAATCAGTGCGAGCCCAAGAATAGTATTCACTCCAACGCTGAATTGTGACAAACCAAAACCGCCACCAGTTAACATAACTGTGGCAAATATTGGATAAATTGTGAGAAGGACAGCCCCAACAAATTTGCGATAGGGCAACCAGTCAATCATAACCCAACCTAAAAGAATTGCCCCTAGAAGATAGGTTGAGTTGACACGCCAAAGTGACTCATTCGGATAAGCTCCGTATAAGATAAATTTCGTTTTGGCTATGATGTATGGCCAACATGCGCCATGCCAACCATTTGGAAGTTTGCCTCCCTGCTCAACAGTCCAACAAACTTGGCGCTTTTGTTCCTCAGGGTCCTGCCAAACGGCAGAAAAGATTGCAAAGTCCAAAAGTCCATAAACTTGGCCAACAAAAATATACGCCACAAATGCTGTGAATATCGCCATTAAAATTGACTTCACCGCAGCACCCAAGGTTGAATAATCAAGCATGCTGGCAAACATATTTTCATATAGCCAACCAGCAGGGCCCGCGCTTGTGATAGGCGGCGGCAGTATTGGCGCATCCTCTTTGCGAATAAATGCAGTTTCATTATTAGTGGCGGCGTGACGCTGCTTTCTAGTTCCGTTTGAAACCATTCTAACGCTCCACCAACTTTACACGACTATTATACCAATTCATAAAAGCGGCCGTGATTAACGAAACAGTCAGATAAACCATCATCATCATAAAAATCATTTCGATTTCTTTACCAACTTGATTTAATGCGGTGCCAGCAAAAACCGACACTAGTTCGGGGTAAGCGATAGCAACCGCTAAAGATGAGTTTTTTGTAATGTTCAAATATTGTGATGTGAGTGGTGGAATTATCACGCGCATCGCCTGAGGAATAACAACTAGTCGTAGCGTGAAATTCGGACGAATTCCCAATGCCGACGCCGCTTCAGTTTGGCCTTTACTAACCGCAAGAATACCAGCCCTTACAATCTCAGCAATAAAAGCAGCGGTATAAAGGGATAAGGCAAGCCAAACAGCTATCAACTCAGGAACTAATATCATCCCAGAACCTGCTTGGTATCCACGTCTCAGCATTGGGCCAGTATCTTTAAACTCTGGTAAATTCCAACCAAGCGGGCTATTTGTGGCTAAGAAAGTTATCAATGGTATGACAATTATGAGAGCTGTACCAATTAGAAAAACGGGAGTGATTTTACCGGTCCGCGCCTGAACTCGCTTAGCGTACCGGCTGACACCAAACGTAAGTAATACTGCAAGAGTAAAGGCAATGACTGAATAAACAAAACCCTCTTGAGGTAGTGGAGCCGGTAAATACAACCCTGTGATATTCATCCCAATCAGATCAGGTATGATTTCTAATTTATTTCTTTTACCGGGTAGTGCTCTAAGCACCGCAAAATACCAAAAAAACAACTGCAAGAGTATCGGTATATTTCTTAACATCTCTATGTAAGTGGTTGCAAAAGCCCTGAACACGATATTGTTTGAGAGTCGCATTATTCCTAATGTGAAACCAATGACTGTTGCCGCAACGATACCAAGTACTGCCACCAATAACGTGTTGGCTATTCCAATGAAGTACACATCCAAATAAGTGGAAGTGCCTACCTTATAATCGAATAACCAAGTGCCAAACGTTTGACTAATCTGAAATCCTGCAGTGCCGCTTAGAAAAGCAAAGCCAAGTGACTTACCCTGGTTTCTGAGGTTAGTAAGGGTGTTATCAGTCAGCCAAAAAAAGAAAAAAACAAGTGCTGCAATCAGAACAACTTGGAAAAAGACACCGCGCACATTGGCATCATTCACAAATTTCGTCAATGTGTTGGATTTCCAGTTCATATTTGATCGCTCAAATCTAACTTATTCGTAAATTGAAATGCGCCCAGTCTCTGATGGGAAACTGGGCGCAAATCTACTCAGTAATTAACGGATCGGCGCGGCATAAAGAATGCCACCATCATTCCAAAGAGCATTCACACCACGGTCAAGCTTAAGCGGTGTGTTAGGTCCAACGTTTGCTTCATAGCTTTCGCCGTAATTGCCAACAGCTTTTATAGCATTCAATGCCCAATCATTTGAAAGCCCAAGCTCGTCACCAAACTTACCCTCTTTTCCAAGAAGCCTCAAGAGCGCTGGGTCCTTAGAAGAGCTCGCCTTGCCGGCAGCATTAGCTTTGGTTACACCCATTTCTTCAGCGTTAATGAGTGCCCGTAATGTCCATCTCACCACATTAAACCATTGATCATCTCCCTGCCGAACCACTGGTCCAAGGGGCTCTTTTGAGATGATCTCTGGAAGGACCATGTGATCGTCAGGCTTTGTCAGTTTTGTTCGCTGCGCTGCAAGGCCGGACCTGTCAGTTGTGTATACGTCACAACGACCTGAGTCATAGGCAGCAACAACTTCATCGGCTTTTTCAAACGCTACCAAATTGAACTTCATATTATTTGAGCGGAAATAATCTGTAATGTTCAATTCTGTAGTTGTGCCTGTGTTAGTACAAATATTTGCGCCATCCAACTCAACCGCTGATTTAACCCCCAAGGATTTTGGAACCATCATACCTTGACCATCATAATAATTGACACCAGCGAAGTTTAGTCCAAGCTGAGTGTCTCGGGTCATTGTCCAAGTGGTGTTACGTGACAAGATATCGACCTCTCCAGAGCTCAACGCTGTGAAGCGTTGTTTGGCTGACAATGGAGAAAACTTTACCTTGTCACCACTACCAAACACTGCGGCGGCAACAGCGCGGCAAAGGTCTACGTCAATACCTGCCCATTTACCACTGTCATCAGCATTCGAAAATCCTGGCAATCCCTGCGAGACGCCACATTGGACAAAACCTTTTGCCCTTACAGCGTCGAGTGTAGAGGTTTGCTTTGCCTCAACGGTCTTTTCAACAATTTTTTCTACTTCAACGACTTCTTTATTTCCCTTACCAATAAAAAAGCCAGCGCCAGCTCCAATTACTAGAGCTGCGACTGCGATCATTTTACTATCCATAAATTCCTCCAAGCTTCAAAATCACTATTTCGTTGTCGACTCCTATACCGGAACACCGTTAACTTAGCAACGCAATAGCGACATGTTGCAAAAAGAGTTAAAGCGCCAATCAGTTTTAGGGCAAATTTGTCATTAGCGGCTACCCATCCCCGCGTTATACCAAAATCATTCTAATTTCCAGATTTAGGGAAAATATTGATTCCGGATGTTCAACTATTTCCACAAAATTCGTCATACAAAACCATCACTGTTTGGAGTGTTGATCGCTCTTTTTGGCGTGCTCGTTCTCACACCTGATACGCTGGCAATACGGCTTTCAGAACTCGATCGATGGCCCCTTATGGGTTGGCGTGGCATCCTAATGGGAACCATTTTATTGTTGGGGTGGAGATTATTCTTTTCACAAAACCCGTCAAGCGAGTGGCGCAGCCTCAGAAGCTGGCCGGGGCTAGTTGTAATCATTGCGTTTAGCATGAATTCAGTCACCTTCACTATTGGGATTGTTGAAACATCCGCAACTGTCGTTTTAACATCTGTTGCCACAATGCCGGTCTTTGCGGCCATCCTCTCATTTTTTATGCTTGGCGAACGCCAAGGCTGGAGTGGATGGCTAACAATTGCGGCTGCGATGGGTGGAGTTGGCATGGTCGTTTTGGATGGCAATAATGCGATCAATGTCCCAGATGGCTCTGTAGTCGTTGGCGCTGTCTTTGGCGTTCTGACAGCAATTGGACTTGCTCTCACATTCACAATGGTTCGGAAACATCGTAACCTTGCCATCGTTCCCGCCGCAGCTTTAGGAGCATTAATCAGTGGTATAATTGGCTTTAGCCTCAGCGACATCAGCGGCATTATCAACGGACCGCTATTGCCTATTTTAATCATGGGCGTAGTCATTTTACCCTTATCATTCGCGTGTCTGGCTGTTGCTCCGCGATATACCAGTTCAGCCGTTGTGAGCCTTCTGATGCTGCTGGAAATGGTTCTTGGCCCTTTTTGGGTCTGGGTCGGTATTGGCGAGAGGCCCACATCAACAATGATTATTGGTGCAGCAATTGTATTTGTCACGCTGACGCTTCACATCCTACGCACCCATTGGCCACCCCAGAATTGAAGTACAGGACCCATAATTAACTTTCGTCAGCCAAACCAGAGAGTGATGACACCCGCCATTTTTTGTCAGGAGCGCTTGGCTCACTTAAAAAGTTTACTCCCAAAATGCCCTTAATGGCGCAATACTCATCCTTTTCAGATGAGTCTCCACTTACACCTACAGCACCAATTACTGTTCCATCAGCCTGCAACACCAGAACACCCCCCGGAACCGGTACAAACTGGCCATCAGCAACGTTTGCAAGGGCAGCTTGAAAGCTAGGCCGTGTTGCCAACCGATCACGGATTAGGCGGCTGGACATCCCCATTCCAAGGGCACCCCAGGCTTTACCGCGGGCAATATCAAATCGCATCAACCCAGAACCATCCTCTGACTGGCTGGCAATAATTTTTCCCGATACATCAATCACAACAACAGTAAGGGGAAGCATTTTTTCAGCCCGCCCCGCCGCTAATGCAATCGATACAATTCTTAACGCAATATCAAGCCCAAGGCTTGTTTGCAGTCTCATTATCAAATCCTTTGCACCAAAAAAACAAAACCTTGATCCAAAGCTTCCAGACCTAGTTTTTGGGTGGTAAACTGCTCTGATAGCCGGGAACAACAGCGGCAAAATCATCCAGCCAGCCCGCAAGACTAGGTGAGTGGTCTCGCCAATTCACCTGCTGGCGAAAGTCCAGGTAATCGAGCACACAAGCAAGGCCAATTTCTCCCACATTGGGCATAGTACCACTTCGATAGCTTGGAGTGGTTGCCACGACTCCTTTTAATCCACGAATGATCTTGTCTCGCTGGCGTGCAACATAGGTATCAACATATTTATCTTCTGGGCGCATGCGGGTTTCGTATACAACAAGCACTGCCGCATCGAGGATACCGTCAGTTAGCGCAGCAAGCTTCAATACATCAAAACGGGCTGTGCCTCCCACTGGAATAATCTTGCCGCCACCAGCCTTAGTATCAAGATATTCCATGATCACACGACTGTCGTAAAGCGTTGAGCCGTTGTCCTCAAGCGCTGGTATTTTGCCGAGCGGGTTCACATCACAAATACCGGACGCAGGATCGAGAGTATTAATGGTAATTTCCGCCAATTCATCGTAGAGGCCGAGAACATGTGCCGCGATCTTGACCTTTCGGCCAAATGGAGAAGACGGACTAGTAAAAAATTTCATTTGCTGGTCTCCGGGTCATTAGAATAATAAAAATTGGACAAAGACACACTTCCTAATGCAGCGTCAAATTTTGGGATTTTAAAAACATGCCTCCCTTCACTTTTTTTTTACGGTCAGCTTACCAAGCCCGTGGTTGTTGAGTTTTTCCATAAGCCAGCCACCAATCCCAAGTAATTTGTCATCGCATTCGGGCCTACCAATCAGTTGAACGCCTATTGGCATGTTGTTTGTTGAGACAAGCGCTGGTATCGACAGGCAAGGAAAGCCGCACAAACTCCATATGGTAGAACAAACAGGATTTCCAGTATATCCATCGCTTAGTAATGGTGCCTCGCCTAGGGAAGACGGCGCGAGAATCGCATCAATTTCACCAAAAAAATTTTGAAAATAAGAAATAGCGGCTTCTTTTTCAGTGAGGGATTGATGGTAATCTTTTAAATCAATTTTTGATCCCATATCTAAAGTATCACGTAATTGAGGACTCAGCAGCCTGGGAGATTTCTGTCTTACATTTGACAGATTTCTGGCTATCTCAAAGTGATGAATTACTCTCTGCGATTTTAAAAAAGCCTCCAAAACAGTCGGCTTGCCATCCTTTTTAATAACACATCCATCTAACGCAGATATGACTTTGTCCATGCCTTCAAGACAATCTTTACTAATTCCCTTGAAATAAGGCATTTCAAACCATAATAATTTTGGCGTCTTGTTAGGTCTGCTGCAGACACCATCAAGCATGTTCGGTCGCGGCCGACAAAAGGAGTTGGCATCGTTTGGATCATATTCAGATATGATGTCAGAAATTAACCCTACATCCTCATAATAGCGGGAGAAAACACCAACCTGATCCAGTGTTTCTGACGTTTGTAATACTCCAGATCGAGGCACCATGCCCGAGGAAGGTTTGAAACCAAAAACACCACAGAAGGATGCGGGACGAATTACTGATCCATTCGTTTGTGTTCCGATGGCCACCGGCACATGTCCTGCTGACACAGCGGCCGCAGAGCCGGAGGAAGACCCACCCGGACTGTATTCCATATTGTTTGGATTACGCGTTTCTGACGGATCCATAAAAGCAAACGGGGTCGTAACTGTTTTCCCCAATATTACCGCGCCAGCCTCTCTTAATTTCGATACGATTGTTGCGTCTTGGCTCGGCTGATGCCCCTTAAATGCCAAACTACCAAATTCAGTCGGCATATCAGCGGTGTCGATAATGTCTTTGAGCCCAATCGGAACACCATGAAGTGGCCCTAAAGCTCGCCCACTGTCTCGTATCTCATCCAATAGTTTTGCAGAGGTTATTGCGCCTGCAGCGTCGATGTATGCCCATGCTTTCAGCTGATTATCAGTTTTCTCAATCAAGTCCAATGCGCCTTCAACAAGGTTTTCAGCGTTTGTTTCCCCTCGCCGAACCATATCTGCCATTTGCAATGCTGAGGTCATCGACTTTCTCGTTTGTTTAGGCTAAATATTGTCCACATTGGTGCTCAATAATAGCATAATTAAATAAAAAAGCGCGAGACCTGAAATGGACTCGGGTCTATTGGTGGTGGTGAATCATTGATCAGTGATGAGAGCAGCAGGGCCGACCCTGGCGCCATTGATAGCCCAATATGATGATGACCAAAATTAAACCAAAGCCCTTTGTGGCGTGGAGCGGCACCAATCATTGGCAGAGAGTCAACAAGTGTTGGTCTCCTTCCCATCCATGGCTTATTTTCAACTTGAGAACCGAGCTGCAAAGCCTCACTCGCGAGCGATGCGGATTTGCTAATCTGCTCGAAATTTGGTGGCGCATCGCGATCAGTCAATTCGACGCCCGATGTCACCCTAAGCCCCTGCAGCATCGGGGCAACTGAAAAGCCGCCCTCGACATCAAGAATAGGGCGACTGAGGTTTGGTTTCGTAAAACTTTTATTCTGATTATCGCCACCGCCTGGGTCTGCCGTATTGGTCCGAGAAGAAACCCCCGTGTCAGGCGTTTGGGACTTAAAGTGAAGATGGTATCCTCGTTCCCATGCCATCGGAATATCATATCCAAGCCAGCCAGCAATTTCGGCAGACCAGGCGCCGGCCGCCAGCACCACATTTTCACTTTGATGCACCCCATTCTCGCATCGCACTTGCCAGCCACTATCATCATGTGAGAGACCAATGACACTTGTCCGTTCCACAGCACCTCCCGAAGCAACAAACATGGCCAAGTATGCATCGGTTAAATCAGCGGGACTGAAGACTGAGCAGGTTTCATCCATCAGAACGCCTTTGTAGTAGATGGGGGCTAGGCTGGGCTCAATCTGTCGGATTTGCTCTCGATCAAAGACAGTGAATTTCACCCCAACATCTCGCATAACGCTCATTTCTTTATTATATCTGGCAAAAGATTCTTTACTACGAAACAACTTGAACCAACCGCCACCTTGACGCAGCAAATGACCAACATCGGCATCCTTGATCCATTTTTTATGCTGATCCAGTGATAAAACCAACAATGAACGCAGCGACACAGCGGCGTGGCGTGCATTTGATGGGCGGCAATGTGACAGAAACCTCATCACCCAGCCGATCCTTCTGAGAACAAAAAGTGGATTGTAACGTAGCCCGTTGGACCGGTTGAGTAGCAGGCGAGGTAACGCCTTCAAAAGGCCCGGATTATTTAACACATAAACCGACGAATCTGATAGTACGCCAGCGTTTCCATAAGAAGTTTCACGGCCAGGCTCTTTGCGATCAATTAAACGAACTTTGTGGCCATCAAGTTGCAATTTTAAAGCTGCCGCAACGCCAACTATGCCACCGCCAATCACAGTAATCGATTTTTTTATCTTAGCAGGCTGATTGGTCATATTTGAGGTTTCCCTAATTTTCACTGCTCAATGTTTTCAATTATAATAACCATTAAAAGATCATTATGTTGATAAAGCTCAATGCAATGCCACCAACCAGTGCATAGGAAAATGCCGCGAACAAATTTACACCTAAAACCAAATCGCGCGAGCGCACCCGAAATAAACTCGCTCCCATGATAACTGAAAGTGAGGCAACAGAACTCATCGTGCCCGCTCCCCACCCAATTAGATGCGCCTGCATCAGTAAGGCGGGGTGAACATCGGCATGACCACTACTGAAGACTGCCAAAAACACAGTACTGCTAATTACAGGATGAACTCCAAAAATTGATGCGAGCATCATCCCAAAAGGAGTTGCAATCAACGCAAACCAACCCGGAATAGTGCCGTCATATAAACTGCTGAAAAGTGTGGCAAATGCGCCCGTACGAGTGGCAAAATATCCAATAAGCATTGCCATACTTATTATCAAAATATCATCAGCAATCGTTCTCATATTGGTTGCAGTTTCACCAATGATAAGTTTAATTTGCTCAGGATAACGGATAAACTGCACCGCTACTAGGATTGGCATCATTACGACCACTGCCGAAAGCGCAGTAAAATCAAAAACAAATGCGGACAAAAGCACGACCCCCAATACGATCAAGAGCCTTAATAAAATGGGCCTCAGACAGGAAAATGTCAGCCTGAGTTGTGCGAAGGAAAAGGACCGATTAAAAATCGGAAGCGAAACCGCTGCAAACAGAGTAGTAGTGACGCCACCAATGGCAATTGCCGTCCATGAGTCCTGTTTACCAACAAAGCCTTGTCCAATCGCAAAGGCAATAAAAAAAGGCGACCACGCCGCCGCTGTAACCATGCCACGGAGAGCAGCCTCAGCGGCAATCTTGCGGCGCGCCTTGCTGGCATTTTTTGGCACAGCTGCCGAAAGTAGAGCAAGCGCACCCGTGTTCATGACCCCGCCAAAAACATTCGCTGCCAAATGGAACCCCCCTGATGTCGCAGAGGCAGGTAATTGAGCTAACGCATCCTGTGTGCGATGAACAGACGGCATAAGCGATGCAGTTGCCCTCACCAAGGCCATTGTTGGTAAAAGCGCCGTAAAAATTAGCACGTAACGGCCACCCTCTAGCCACTCATTCCTATCGGGAAAATGATCAAGAAGCGCCCAGCAAACAAAAATTAACAATGCTAAAATAAGTATTGAGTCATGCCGTAAGCGGCTGACTGTTAGAATTGTGAAGCCGACGAAAGCAAATACCCCCACATTTATTACACCGATATTTGAAAAATTAATAGATTGAGCATTGGTCGATGGGGTGCCACTAACAACCTGCACCAGTGCTGCAATCCATGCGATACACAGAAAGGTGAGACGAATGTTGCTGATTGAGATAGTCATTTTATCATTAGTCTGTTCATCTAATTACGAGACGCGCTTGGTTTAAGAAAGGCTCATTGTAAAAGAGCTTTTTGCGCGGTATCAAGCGCTTCTTCTGCGATCAGCCAGTCTTGTTCAGCGTCAATAATAGCGGCCTCAATCTTGGCAAGTTTGATCGAGAACTCGGCAATTTTCCGAGAGTTTTTTCTATCGTAAAATCCAGGCTTGGCCATTTCAACTTCGGTCTGTTTCTTTTCAATAGCCAGCATCCCTAATGCCTTTTCTGCGCTCTTAACCTTGGCTCGTAATTGGCTTAAATTCTGACGGTGCTCAAATCCTGAAGATCGCGATTTGGCGTCCGAGCTCATCGATTTAGATTTTTTACGCTGGCCAGCTGCTCGATCAATCGCCGGCCCAGCTAATAATTGCCGCTGATAATCAGCCATATCTCCGTCAAATGGCGTAACCAAACCATCCTGAACAATCCATAATTGATCAGCCACAGTTTCGACGAGATGGGAGTCATGGCTGACCAAGATTACCGTCCCCTCATAAGCATTCAACGCATGGACTAGTGCCTCACGGCTCTCAATATCCAAATGGTTTGTTGGCTCATCAAAAATTAGAATGTGCGGTGCATCAATGGTAGCCATGGCCATCAACAAGCGGGCCTTTTGTCCACCTGACAGGCGCTCAACCGGATTATCAACAATATTAGCATCAAACCCTGCGCCGCCAAGCCGAGCCCGCAACTGGGTTGGCAATTCTTTTGGTCGCAGCCGCTCCATGTGCTGATAAGGGCTCTCCCCAGCGACAAGTTCATCCAATTGGTGTTGGGCAAAAAAACCAATTCGCAATTTGTTGGATTTCACAATTTTTCCTGATAGAGGTTGGAGTCGGCCGGCAAATAGCTTTGATAAGGTTGATTTGCCCTCGCCATTAGCCCCCAAAAGGGCAATTCTGTCATCAGTATCGAGGCGCAAATCTAGGTTGCGCAAAACTGGTTTCTTATCATATCCAACAGCCACGTTCTCAAGGACCATTAACGGCGGTGGTAATTCTTGAGGGGTCGGGAAGCGGAAAGGGGCTACAGCCTGTTCAGACAAGGCAAGAATAGGCTGCATCTTTTCCAACTGCTTTAAACGTGACTGTGCCTGGCGTGCCTTTGACGCTTTATAACGAAATCGGTTAACAAAAGATTGAATATGTTTGCGCTGCAATTCTTGCTTGAGCGCCATTGATTGTTGCTGTTCCAGCTTCATCCGGCGCTCAGTGTCAAACTGGTCATAGCTGCCCTTATAATAGGCGAATTTAAAATTGGTCAAATGCAGGATACCGGTCACTGACCGATTTAATAATTGTCGATCGTGGGAAATTACCAGAGCTGTATGCCGATATTTGGCCAAAAACGCCTCAAGCCAAACCACACCCTCCAGGTCGAGATAGTTAGTGGGCTCATCGAGCAACAGCAAGTCGGGCTGGGAAAACAAGACCGCAGCAAGGGCCACACGCATCCGCCAGCCGCCTGAAAATTCATGACAAGCCCTAGCTTGAGCTAAGTTGTTAAAACCAAGTCCAGATAGAATTGAAGCTGCTCTTGACTCGGCTGAATAGGCATCAATATCGGCAAGACGTGTGTGAATATCAGCAATGCGGTCCGGTTCGGTTGCGGTTTCAGCTTGGGCCATCAAATAACTTCGCTCAATATCGGCAGTCAGCACTGTATCTAAGAGACTGACGTTGTTGGCAGGGGCTTCTTGATCAACCCCACCGACACGGAAGTGCGATGGATAATCAATCTCACCTGAGTCGGCTCCCCATTCGCCTCGAATTAGGCGAAACAAGGACGTTTTACCGGTGCCATTTCGCCCAACAATACCAACCTTGTGTCCGGTAGGAATAACCGCACAGGCGTTTTCAAAAAGTAGTTTACCTTCAATGGAAAAAGATAAATTTTGAAGTTTTAACATGGATAAGACCGATGACTCGCTGCCAGCCATTTGTCAGAGAAATGCCGCGCGATTGTGAAAAAAATTTAACCTGTGAGAGCCAGCCCATTAATGTCCTCCCAATAGGGAGACTTGCCATAAAGCCCAGCGATAAAATCGACAAATACACGAGTGCGTTTTGGCAATATGGTCGTTTTAGGATATACAACGAAAATATCGAACCCACTCCACTGGTAGGCAGGAAACAGCGGCTTCAACAAGCCCCTATTTATAGCCTCGTAATGCAAAAATGTGGGTAACGAGACCATTCCCAAGCCGGCAATTGCGAGATCCCGCAGCACATCACCATTATTTGCGGACATGCGCGGGGTAATATGCAGGCTGCCAGATTTACCATCTGGCCCTGTGTAAGACCAATCATGCTGGCTTCGGTCATTCCCGTAGGCTAGGGCTGGCATATTCACCAAATCATCAGGATGATTCAATTGTGGCCATTGTGCAATTAATCCTGGAGCGGCAGTTGGCACGACACTAACTGACGAAATCTTTTTAGCAATGAGGCTAGAGTCCGTAAGGTTCCCGATACGGATAGCAACATCAAAACCTTCAGCAATCATATCAACGCGCTTGTCACTCAAGTCCATCTCGATATGAATTTCTGGGTGTGTATGCATGAATTGCGCCATCGCCGTCGACATATGGGCAATGCCAAAAGAGAGAGGTGCACTAACGCGCAAGACACCGCTGAGAGCTCCTCCAGCATTTTGTACTTCTTGCTCCGCATCCTCTAGCGTTACTAAAATACTTTTTGCCCGTTCATAAAATTGCTGGCCCGTTTCGTTCAAAAAAAGACGCCGGGTAGAGCGCTGGATCAAGGCTGCGCCAAGCCTTAATTCAAGATCACGCAAGCGCCGACTCACAGCAGAAACCGCAATTCCCATTCGATCAGCAGCCTGTGTCAAGCTACCTGTCTCAACGATAAGCACAAATGCACGCAATTCTTCAATCTGGCTCATGAATAAACCATAGCGCATTTTTCCATAAATTAGAAATATATTTTTCTGAAATAGCTCTTTATTTCCACTGCGTAGAAGAATAAAACAACGACGCTGTGGGAGACCTCCCCCCTCCCACGGCCATTATTTTTTGCATACTTTACTTTAAGAAAAGTGTGCGGGGCATTAGGGTCCATAATATGAATGAAGATCAGCTAGTTATTTTGCGCGTAGACTCCAGCATGCGACAGGTGGGATCAGTGAGCCGTCACCTTGCCGACGCGGCGATGGCTAATCTTCACGCGGGTCTCCCCGGTGCGGAAATAGTGTTGCGTGACTTAAAAGCGGGTGTTGGGCATGTTAACAGCGCTTGGCGCGAGGCCAGCCTGGAAGCAGCGGGATCTCGCTCATCGGAAGATCGTGCAATTTTAGCTCAGTCAGATGCTCTTCGAGCGGAGGTTGAGCGGGCTCACATAATCGTGTTTGCAGTGCCAATATATAATTTTAGCATTCCTGCCGCTCTGAAAGCGTGGGTTGATATGGTTTGTCGCAACAATGTTGATGGAGCGACTGCATTATCAATGCCAAAGCCAACATACCCTAAACAGGCTGTCGTAGTCCTAACCTCTAACCATACCAAGGCTGGAGCCAGCGATGAATTCGCCACAAAATTTTTAAGGCATATTCTTACTTTTCTCGGCTGCTCTGACATCAACATTGTTGATGCGACTGGTCTTGCTGTAGACAAAAACGGAATACTCGCCGCAGCCCATGAAAAAATCCAGTCTATATGCCAAAACGTTGCTTCACAAAACATCTCGGCCGCCGCAGAATGAACACCTCTCATTGGCACCGACACACCTGCGCGTAGTCGAAGTACACTACCCCCTCTGGGAGAAGAACTCCTGGCTTTTTCCAGGCATCATTGCGACTGACATGAGGATAGCGTGTGCGCGAAGCATTGATTGAGGCAAGTTGGAAAAAAAAACTTGCAAAGGAATTTTCAGCCGAATATATGGCGAACTTGAGCCTATTTTTGCGTAGTGAAAAAGCTGCTGGCAAGTTGATCTATCCGGCCGGTGGTGATATTTTTACTGCCTTCAAATTAACCCCCTTTGACAAGGTCAAAGTGGTAATTCTGGGCCAGGACCCCTATCACGGACCAAACCAAGCACACGGGCTAAGCTTTTCAGTTCGCCGTGGCATTGCCCCGCCTCCGTCATTGCAAAACATCTATAAAGAAATGAGCAGCGATCTTGGAACGCATCCACCTGCTCATGGCAATCTTGAAACTTGGGCAAAGCAAGGTGTTTTAATGCTTAATAGTGTTCTGACGGTTGAGCACGGAAAGGCTGGTGCGCATGTTGGAAAAGGATGGGAACGCTTCACGGATGCAGTAATTAACCAATTGAACAGCGCGCGCAATAATCTTGTATTTGTTCTTTGGGGACGAAAAGCCCAACAAAAAGGATCTAGAGTTGACCCACACCGACATAAGATCATAATGTCAGCGCATCCATCGCCATTATCAGCCCACAGTGGTTTTTTTGGCAGTAAGCCGTTTTCTAAAGCCAATAATTATTTGGCAAACCACAACATCTCGCCGATTAACTGGTCTTTGTAAAAAAAGCATTAAAGCCCAAAAGGCTGCCAACATTTGATAGGTCCAAACCTTCCTATCATCCATACTTTAACTTAAAGATTGAAACATATCTCCAGATCGTCCTCTGCCCCCTGTTTTTGGAGCCATGAAACTACAAGCCAAAACTTAGTTCTATTGACGAAAAAGGTCAGATAATTTCATGCAAGATAATCCGCGCCTTGGCATAACGCTGATGATTGCCACAACAATTGTTTTTGCCGCTCAGGACGGCCTTTCACGCTATCTAGCGGAAAGTTATAACGTGATTACTGTGGTTACTATTCGGTACATTTTTTTCATGTGTTTTGTGCTAGCCTTTAGTGCTAACCAGCAAGGCGGTATCAGGGCCGTTGCACACACTACGCAATTGCCACTTCAAATTGGACGGGGATTAGTGCTCGTTGCCCAGATATGTGTTGCTATCTCCAGCTTTACCCTGGTTGGCCTAGTTCATTTTCACGCAGTATTTGCCAGCTATCCGCTGATGATTATGGCGCTTTCAGTCCCTATTTTGGGGGAGGCGGTGGGTTGGCGGCGATGGATTGCTGTTCTGATAGGATTTTCTGGCGTGTTGTTAATTTTACGTCCAGGATCATCTATGTTTAGCAGTGCCAGCATCATGCCAGTGCTAGCCGCCCTCATGATGGCATCATATGGTCTAATGACCCGGTTTGCCGCGCGCAATGATTCGGCCCAAACTAGCTTTTTCTGGACTGCCATTGCTGGCGGTGTTGCGATGATGTTTATCGGCCCCTTTTTCTGGCGCCCGCCTATTGGCACAGATTGGATTTGGATGAGCTTATTATGCCTTAGCGGCACTGGCGGACATTATCTCTTGATTAAGGCACTTGACGCCACAAAAGCATCAACCATCCAGCCATTTACTTATTTGCAGCTGGTTTTTGCATCTACAATTGGAATTCTGTTTTTTGCAGATGAACTTGACCCGATGCTTATTGTTGGAAGCGCTGTCATTGTTGGATCAGGATTATTCGCATTGCATCGATCACGCCAAGCCAAATTAAACCAATCGTAAAACTATCCTGATTGACCTGCTAGCCGCGGCGCAGAAACAGAAATAGTCATCCAACAATCTTTAAATTGGCCCGTCGCAACCTTTTGCACAATCCATGAAAAATACACGATTTCGCCTTTCGCAGTTTCCATGAGCACATCAAATTGCCTTCTGATCTCATTATTACTTGTCTTGCCTTTTGATGACCCCAAGCTATTCCGAATCTCATGTGATTTATGATTTAACAATACGGAATAACCTGGACCTTTTAACATCTGGGCGAAGCGAGGAAACGGACCGGTCACATTACGATTTTTGGGATGCGCAAAACTCCATGTCTGGCGAATTCCAAAATCCGTCTCAACAAGATTGTTATTCTTAAGCCCCATAAGCTGGATAGCAACAACCTCGGCAGGAGCTATGGACGGATCCGGCCTCACAAGATCATCTGCATATGCCACGGCGCAAGCCACCCACCCTATCAAAGCTAGAATCCCTACTCGCAAATATCGACTGTTCTTCATTTCCTAGTCCAATCTAAACCCTTATTATTGCAACCATAGACATGGTAACTTATCTCTAACCAAACAACTGCGACATGACGCCTCAATTTGTTACAGTCGACACCAAGGATGGAAACGCTGATGCATATTGTCATTCAAGGAGCCGGGCGCGGCCTTGGGCTTGCCTTTGCACATCACGCTCTCCGCGCTGGTGCCACAAACCTATATCTCACCGCCCGCAATCCACAAGATTGCGAAGGCTTTCGTCAGCTACAACCATCAGAACGCGTCCAATGGTTTAACTTGGATTTTTTGAGCTCAGATCAAATCGCCACCACCGGCGAGGGCATCCTTGCTGCCGCTCCACATATTGACCGTATTATTATAACGGCTGGCATTTTGCATGACGGAGAAATTCAGCCAGAAAAACGGGTTGGAGCGTTAGAAGCAGAGGCGATGCTGCATCTTTATCAGATCAATGCAATGGGGCCTGTGCTGTTTCTTAAATCCTTATGGCCTGCACTGCGCCGTGCTCACCCAATAACCGCGGCCAGCCTATCAGCCCGCGTTGGCTCAATTTCCGATAACCGACTTGGGGGCTGGTATAGTTACCGGGCCAGCAAGGCGGCGTTAAATCAATATATGCGCACCCTCTCTATCGAGTTAGCACGCTATAATGATCAGGCAAAAATTGTGACATTGCACCCAGGCACGGTTGAAACCGATCTATCGCAGCCATACCGTTCGCAGGTTGCGAAGGGACAATTGAAAAGCGCGGCTGAAAGCGCTGCCCAGCTATGGGCTGTTTTGGACCGCTTATCAGCAGCGGATAGTGGCGGCTTTTTTGCTTATGATGGAAAACCTATCAACTTCTAACTGCGCCTTTCCAAACCCGAAGGCTTTTCCTGAACAGGTCCATCATTCGTAATCCTGCCTCTCAAAGTTAGAGGTAATTGTGCCATCATGAACAGCGCGCTGGCAGGAGCCGCAACGAAGGTTTTGAACGCCACCCAACCAGCATCACTCGCATTGCGCCAGACAAGCTCATTTGCAATAGCAAGACATAAGAAAAACACCCCCCAACGACGGCTAAGCAGGAACCATGTTGGCGGTGTGAGCTGGAATTGTGTGCCAAAAAATTCGCGCATCATGGCCTTCCTTACGAGCAATCCTCCCAGCAGGACAGACGCAAAAAGTCCATTAAAAATTGTTGGTTGAATTTTTATAAAAATGGTGGCGTTAAAATAGAGAGCGGCAAACGTCAATCCGGCCGACATGACGATTGAAAATAGCGCAAATCTGGCAAGCCGGCCTGTTTTGATCCAGTTCACTCCCATAACCATCACGCCAAGCATCACAGAAACCATCGCCGCAGCAAACAGGCCATATAGTTCAAACACCACAAAAAAACCGGCAAGGGGCATAATTTCCAGAAAAAACGACAAAAGCTTCATGGGCGGATAGGATGCCATTTGCCAAAAATTTCCCTACTGCGATACCCATTGGTCAAGATTAAGCGGGCCAATCGTGGCGGCTGCTTTGCCGCGTAAAAAAACAATTGTGACCGAGCCAATTTCTACACCAAATTTGCTTACATAAGCCCGATTGATAGCAACATCCTCACTCTGCCGATAGATCCAATCATCAAAGTGAACCTCTAATTCTCGTCCGTTCATCGTAAGAGCCACATCATAGCTCCAGTTCAAACCATTACCCGAAACGCGCCCATTGGCCCGCCCCTCGACATCGCTGGCCTGTCCCTCATAGCGGACTGTGCCATCATCACCGGTATCAAGCTTATCAATGGTCCAGATACGCTGAGCCTTTTCGCCATCTTCATAAAGAAATTGTTCGTCGAGAACTAATCGATTGCCGCTAACGGTGCCCTGCAAATTGACCCGGAACTGACGTCGCAAATTGCCAAACCGATCTTCAAAAATACCATAAGCGACACTGTGGCCCTCAAAAAACTGTTCCAGAGCAAGGGTTGGTCTCCGTTCTGCAAGATGTGTTATATCTCTTTTAGCGCAGGCAGAGAGCCCAGAAAACAATGTAACCAGAACACCCACCGCAAGCAATAATCTTAATAATCCTCCACCTAATACTGCTCCTACTGTTGGTCTTTGTCTGCGCCTCATCTTAATACCCCGCCACCTTATCTATTTTTCAATCATTTCAACTTAATTAAAAACTATATTTGTTACAATTGCCTAACCGGTCAGTGTCAGCATCACTGTTCAGACTAACTCGTTCAAAAACCGATCGGCATCTATCGTGAAAGACGCCTGTTTTTGGGCGCTCATCCGGTCATATGTCCGGTAAATCATCCCAAGTCGAGGATTACCACCAATTTTCTGGCGATTTCGAGCCAGAAAATTCCAATACAAATAGTTGAACGGGCAGGCATCTTGACCTGCTTTTTCTGCCACCTTGTAGCGACAACCTTTACAATAATCCGACATGCGGTTGATATAGGCGCCCCCTGCCGCATAAGGCTTACTGGCTAAAAACCCACCATCGGCAAATAATGCCATGCCCGACACATTGGGCAGCACAACCCATTCATATGCATCGGCGTAAACAATCAAAAACCATTCATTCACCTCTTTAGGCGACAAACCGGCAAGGAGCGCGAAATTCCCCAATACCATGAGTCGTTGAATGTGGTGTGCATAAGATAGCGCATCAGTTTGCTGAATAGATTGGGCAAGGCATTTCATATCAGTTTTGCCACTCCAGAAGAAATCTGGCAGGGGCCGAGTAGCGTCTAGGAAGTTCGCCATCGCATAGGATGGCATTTTTAGCCAATAAAGGCCGCGTACAAATTCGCGCCAACCAAGAATTTGCCGGATAAATCCCTCTACCGCATTCAGTGGTGCAGCTCCATTGCGATAGGCAGATTCGGCAGCCGCAATCACCTCAAGTGGTTCCAGCATACCCGCATTAAGATAAATACCAATATGGCTGTGGTACATCCACGGCTCATCAGTAATCATGGCATCTTGATAGGTACCAAACTGTGGAAGCTTCTCAGTGATGAATCTGTTTAAGACCCTAAGAGCTTGATCACGAGTAACTGCAAAATCAAATCCTTCAAGCTTGCCGAAGTGGTCAGCGCACTTTGTCTGAACAAGGTCCAAAACTTCGGTTGTGATAACGTCTGGGCTGAAATGGCTTGGGGGTGGGATATTTAATCCAGCTTTTGGCGGCTGCCGGTTATCAGCATCGTAATTCCACTTGCCGCCAATGGGCACATCGCCCTCCATCAGAATATTATAACGACGCCGCATTTCACGGTAAAAAAACTCCATCCGCAGGGATTTGCGACCATCAGCCCAAATCGCAAATTCATCAAGGCTGCATAGAAACCGGTTATCTGGCAGGATTACAACGGGCAGATTGAACTGTTTTTGCCAGCCAGCCATGTCTTCTGCCAGCCGATACTCACCGGGCGCGGTTACAACAATGCGATCAGGGCCAAAAACATCAATGGCAGCTGCAACTTCGTCCGCAAGGCTGCCCGCATTCTCGGGATCATCAAGCTGCCTGTAGGAAACATTTAATCCCTTATCTTTAAGCGCTTGGGCAAAATGACGCATTGCCGAGAACAGAAAGACAATCTTACGCTTGTGATGTTTGACGTAGGTAACTTCAGCCATTACCTCGGCCATAAGCACAATATCCTTTACAGGATCAATATCCCGCAATGTTGGCAGATTGAAACTCAGCTGGTCCCCAAGAATAAGCCGAAGCGTTTTCATGATCCGTTACGTAACGCCGAAAAAGCTGCCAATGCTGCCTCACGCGATGCCTTTACATCAATGACAGGATTTGGATAAGTTTCCCCAAGTCGTACTCCAGCCTTTGCCAATATATCGCTTGGCGCCTCCCAAGGCTTGCATAGATAGGTGTCGGGAAGATTGGCAAGCTCGGGAACATAACGCCGGATATAATCACCCCCGGCATCAAATTTTTCGCCTTGGGTAATTGGGTTGAAAATGCGAAAGTAAGGAGCTGCATCCGCACCGCAACCAGCAATCCACTGCCAGCCAGCACTGTTATTTGCCAGGTCAGCGTCAACTAGGCAATCCCAAAACCATGATTCACCGTGATGCCAGTGCAAACGCAGATTTTTTACTAGAAACGATCCAACAATCATCCTCACACGGTTATGCATATAGCCAGTTTGCCGCAACTCGCGCATGCCAGCGTCAACAATTGGGTAGCCGGTTTGTCCCTGTTGCCAGCAATTTAGAAGTACCGGATCATCACACCAGTCAAAGCTATCAAACCGCTGGTTTAGGTTTTTGCTGGGCAGTTCAGGAAAGTGATATAGGAGGGAGTAAGAAAATTCACGCCAGCCAAGTTCAGACAAAAAATGGTCGCAATCATCATCGTGACCAAAACCCGCATCCATCCGGTCCTTGGCGGCGTACCAAACGCTATTGGGCGAAATTTCACCCCAATGCAAATAAGCAGATAGGCGTGATACATTTCGCTTGGCTGGAAAATTACGGTCATTCTTATAGCCATGAAGCCCATCGTTGAGAAAGGCATGTAGCCGGTCATGAGCTGCCATTTCGCCAATGCACCAAGTTGCGGCAAGCCCATCTTTCCAATCGTGTTTGGGCAATAATGCTAGCTTGATAATAGCTCTTGCACCCTCAATATGGTTATCCAATTCCGCAATATTTAAACGAGGCGGAACCGGCAATGGGGGACGTGGCGGTGCCGCTGCAAGACAGCCACGCCGATAAAAAGGAGTAAAAACCTTATAGGGCGTTCCATCCTTTTTTAGCACCTCCCAAGGCTCCCACAAGAGCGATCCATTGTGGCTTTGAGCCTTGAGCCCTTGGTCCGCGCATTGCGCCTTGATCCTGGCATCACGCGTGATACGCCACGGCTCGTATGCTCGATTCCAGTGAATGGCATTGGCTGAAATAGCCACAGCGAGCTCGGGAAGGATTTCGGTAGGATCACCGGCCATCACTACTAACTTGCCACCGAGGGCCTGGTCTAGCGCGATCAAAGAATGATGCAGCCACCAACGACTTGCCTCACCCATACGGTGATTGCCTGAGTGGATGTCATCAAGAATATAAACTGGTAGCACCGCGCCAGCTGACGCCGCTGCCGATAACGCCGGATTATCGGCAAGCCTTAAGTCCTGACGAAACCAGTGAATATGAATTGGACCTGACATCGCCATCCCGAAATTAACAAACAACAAACTTTAACGTGTGGAGCAGATATGGGTCCTGTCCCAAACAAAAACAAGGCAGCTTGTTAATACGAAATTAGTCATTTGCTTCAAGTCGTCAGAACGAAGGGCCCAATGCGACTAACCTTTGTCTAAAATCCGCTGACGAAGGGCAAACTTCTGCACTTTTCCGGTCGAGGTTTTTGGAATTGGCTCAAAGCGAAATTCACTTGGCACCTTGAAGCCAGCCAGGTTTTGCCGGCACCATTCGCGCAATTCATCACTAGTCGTGTTTTTCCCATTAACACACTCGATGAAGGCGCATGGTGTTTCGCCCCATTTTTCATGTGGCATAGCCACGACGGCAACCGCGTCCACCACGGGATGTTTATAAAGCGCGTCCTCTACCTCGATGGATGAAATATTTTCACCACCCGAGATGATGATGTCTTTGGATCTGTCTTTCAACTGGATATAGCCATCGGGGTGTACAACACCAAGATCACCTGAATGAAACCAACCCCCAGCGAACGCACGTTCGGTCGAGGCAGCATTTTTAAAATAGCCCTTCATGACGACATTACCGCGCATCACAACCTCACCAATGCTGGCTCCATCACGTGGAACCGGTACCAAGCTTTGCGGATCAACGACATCAAGCCCTTCTAGTGCTAGGTAGCGAACCCCCTGCCGAGCTTTTAAGGCAGCCTGTTCTCCATTATCCAACGTATCCCAGTTTGGATCCCAGTCATTGACCACTGATGGACCGTAAGTTTCAGTCAAACCATAAAGATGCGTGACGTTAAATCCAGCATCCTTCATCGCTGCCAATACCGCTTCGGGGGGTGGGGCAGCGGCGGTGAAAAACTCAACCTCATAATCCAGCTTTGCGTCTTCAGGCTTGCCTGATACTACCATCGACATCACGATTGGTGCCCCGCACATATGGCTAACACGGTGTTCCAGAATCGCTTCCCAAATATCGTCGGCGCGCACATCACGAAGGCAAACGTGCGTACCGGAAAGGGCCGAAATCGTCCAAGGAAAGCACCAACCATTGCAATGAAACATTGGTAAAGTCCAAAGATAGATAGCCTGTTTTTTCATCGAGGCGGTGAGGGCATTTCCTTGTGCCAGCAAGTAGGCACCACGGTGATGATACACCACGCCTTTAGGATCACCAGTTGTGCCCGATGTGTAATTGATTGAGATTGCATCCCATTCATTGGCTGGCATTTTCCAAAGAAAATCGGCATCGCCATCAGCTATAAAGGCTTCATATTCGGTCTCATCGTAGGCTGATTTCGGCCCATCATATTCCGCATCATCGTATACAATCAGGCGCGGAGTGCCCTCAGCCATTTCCAATGCTTCGCGCATGCGCGGCAATAGCGCAACATCCGCGATCACAATTTTGGCTTCTGCATGATCCAATTGGAATGCAATAGTAGCCGCATCAAGCCGCGTATTCAACGAATGCAGAACCGCCCCCGCCATTGGTACTCCGTAATGCGCCTCGATCATGGCTGGCGTATTTAACAGCATCACAGACACTGTGTCACCTGGCCCCAGACCAGCACGATCGAGCACACTGGCAAATTGGCAGCACCGCGCATAGAGACCCGCATAATCACGCCGCAATTTACCATGAATAATGGCCGTATGTTTTGGGAAAACAAGGGCTGCGCGTTCCAAAAATGTCAGCGGCGTCAGAGGCTGATAATTGGCTGGATTTTGGTCAAGTCCAATATCATATGGATTAGTCATTCGTATTTACCCCCTAAAAAAGTCCTTCACTTTACCATTTCGGGTCGCGCTTTTCGATAAAGGCATTAATTCCTTCAGCCGCATCACGATGCAGCATGTTTTCAACCATCACCCGCGCTGCATAATCATAAGCATCAGCAACTGATAATTCTCGCTGCGCGTAAAAGGCAGCCTTACCGGTTGCCAGTGTAACAGCTGATTTACTGGCAATCTTTTTCGCAACATTGGTCACATGATTTTCCAGTTCAGCCGAGACAATCACTGCATTCAATAGCCCAATATCCGCGGCACGCTCGGCGCTCATCATGTCACCCGTCAAAAGCATCTCCATCGCATGTTTGGCCGCAACGTTGCGCGACAACGCCACCATTGGCGTTGAACAGAATAGGCCTATATGAACTCCTGGTGTGCTGAATTTTGCGCTTGGTGATGCAAAGGCAAGATCACAGCTCGCAACAAGCTGGCAGCCCGCTGCTGTTGCCGTTGCGGTTACTTCAGCAATCACCGGTTTTGGCGTCTGAAGAATGGCTTGCATCACCGATGAACAACGGGTCATAATCTTCGTAAAGTAGGCCTTGCCCTTATCATCATTGGCTCGGCCTGCGGTAAGTTCCTTCAAATCATGGCCAGCACAAAACGCCGGGCCATTTGCCGCAATTATGACAGCACGCACGCTGGCATCATCACTTGCCAATTGAATAGCATCCCACAAATGATCAAGCATGGCTTCAGACAAAGCGTTGCGCCGTGCCGGATCATTTAGCGTCAACCGCAAAATACCGTGCGGCTCGTGCGTTATTTGCAACAAATCAGCCATGCGATTTTTCCGAACATTATTTGCGATACTTTAGTTAACAACATTCAACTCAAAAATTGTAGGAAAGACAACTATGAATCCTTTTGGCAGTTTCCCCCGCTACTAGCTTGTATCAAGACGCCGCTCAAGCCAGCGCACTCCAGCTGAGACAATTAAAATCACCACCAGATATTCAAGGACAAGAATAGTATAGATTTCCAATGGCCGATATTCAGTAACGACAAGTTCATTCGCTCGGCGGGTAAGTTCCTGCATTCCAATCACTGACACTAGGGAAGACATTTTCAGCATGTAGACTAGCTGATTGCCAAGAGCCGGTAAAATACGCTTTATCGCCTGCGGCAAGATCACATACCGCATAGTATTGCGGTAATTCAGCGAGATTGATTGCGCCGCTTCATATTGCCCACGATCAATCGACTGAATGCCAGCCCGAAAAATTTCAGCCTGAAATGCACTATCAGATATGGCCAAAGCCAGCACACCCGCCCAGAACACCGAAATCGAAATGCCAGCGACTTGTGGCAGCCCATAATAAACCCACAAAATTAGCACCAGAATAGGAATGGCTCGCACGAGTTCAACAAAAACGCGGTTAATCGTCTTTGGCGTACGCCGCGCCGAAAGGCCTGGCAAGGCTACAATCAGGCCAAGACATATTGAAATGGAAATTGCAGTCACTGACAAAGCCATTGTGTAGTAGAGCCCATCAATCAGAAATGCCAGGTTTTGTCTGCCAGTCTCGGTCGCTGGACTCACAACATACCAACCCCAGTTATCGGCGCAGCCACCAAGCAACAAAAGGCTGAAAAGCGCCGCGAGGCGAAGCCAGAATGACAACTGGAAAAGACAGGGTTTTATCAAATTCATCTGCACAGCTGCACCGCCTTTAATGTCTTAGAATTTGACTAAGGAATAATTTACAACGATCACTTTTTGGCGCGGTAAAGAATGTTTTTGGAGGCCCGGTCTCAACAATCTTCCCGTGATCCATGAACAACATCATATCGGCAACCTGACGCGCAAAGCCCATTTCATGAGTTACACAAATCATTGTCATGCCGCTATCTGCCAGTTCTTCGATCACATCCAGCACCTCGGCAATCATTTCAGGATCAAGCGCTGATGTTGGTTCATCGAACAACATAATCTTCGGCATCATACAGAGTGCACGGGCAATCGCTACCCGCTGTTGTTGACCACCCGATAGCTGAGCTGGGTATTTATCAAGCTGTTCTGGAATGCGGACCCGTTCAAGATATTGCATAGCAAGATCGCGAGCTTCGGACTCGGGAAGTTGGCGAGCCCGCACCGGCCCAAGCATCAGATTTTCTAAAATTGTCAAATGAGGAAATAGGTTAAATTGTTGGAACACCATACCGACGTTATTGCGTAGAACGTCTTGGCCTGCCGGACTGCCATCAACAATTTTGCCATCGATAAAGATTTTACCTTTTTCATGAATTTCGAGACGGTTGATACACCGAATTAGAGTTGATTTTCCTGAGCCAGATGGACCACAAATAACCAGCTTTTGGCCCAGTTCTATGTCAAGCGACACCGAGTCAAGCGCGCAAAACTGACCGAAATGTTTTGAAACACTTTGTATCTGAATAAATGGCTTGTCAGAGGATCTAGTCATATTGGCGTTTACCTATTGTATTAATATTCCTCGGACAGGGCAGCGTTAGGCGATGATCACAAAAGTGATCTGTGTAAGCGGCGCCCTAACGCTCTTGTTCTTAGCCGATTCCTCTGTCAGCGGCTAGCCCCGAATCAGACATATGCATGAAACCTGCTTCAAACCTTGCATTGCAGCGCCAATCGCCTATCATTAACTCAGAATTGTAAAATAAACACCCATAACAAAACAAAGTAGTCCAAGGAGACTTTTGATGCGCTTCATGAAAATGATAACCACCCTTTTTACCTTTGCCACTGCAACCGCAACCATGGCCGTACCATCTTACGCTGCGAGCGTTCTGAGTGAAATCCTGTCCGGCGGTGTGCTAAAAGTTGGCACAACCGGGGACTGGAACCCAATGACGATGAAGGACCCTGCCAATAATAGCTACACCGGATACGACATCGATGTGATGACTGCGCTTGCAAAGGACCTAGGGGTTAAAGTTGAATTTGTACCGACTGACTGGAAAACGCTGGTCAGTGGTGTAACCTCTGGCAAATATCACATGACTGGTTCAGCCTCAATTTCACCAAGCCGTGCGAAAGCTGCTGGTTATTCAAACAGCTATTTTTCCCTGGCAACGGTGCCGCTGACACTGAAGAAGAATTCGGACAAATATACCGATTGGAGTGATTTGAACAAAGCATCTGTAACTGTTGCCGCCACCCTTGGCACAACACAAGAAAAACAGGTTAAACAGTTCTTCCCAAATGCAAAATATAAAATTGTTGAGGCTCCAGCCCGTGATTTTCAAGAAGTGCTTGCGGGGCGCGCCGATGCTCATATCACATCAAATGTCGAGGCCTATAAGCTAGTCGCAAAATACCCGCAAATGATGGTGGTTCCAGTATCAGCTCCAAAGGCGCCAACCCCAATTGCAATGCTGTTGCCACAGGGTGATCAGGTATGGATCAATTATGTTAATACGTGGATTGCCCTTAAAACCGAGCGTGGATTTTTTGACGAGCTTGGGCGAAAATGGCAGCTATCTAATTAATAGCTTACATATCAATTGCTGCGAAAGAGAGGCACAGTTGGCCTCTCTTTTTTTGGCTGATTTCATACTCGATGGAGATGCGGCGCAATGCTTTTCTTATATGATCTAGCGGTCAGCAGCTACGGCTGCAAAACGCGTATTCTACTTCGTCATAAGGGACTTGAATGGACTACTCTTTCCCCACCCGATGGTTATGGCAGTTCAGCCTATTGCAAAATTGTGCCATCCGGCACCATTCCAGCTCTGGTGCATAATGGCTTTACTCTAGCCGAGTCTGACGCGATTGCCGAATATATAAATGATCTCAACCCTCAGCCGGCAATGCTGCCAGAAGACATCCAAAAACGCGCTATCGCGCGTGCCCTGTCTCGCTTTCACGACACTCGTATAGAGCCTGTACTGCGAGCGTATTTTGCGCAGGTGGCTCCGGCTAGTCGCAGTGCTGACTTCATCGCCCAAAATGCCAAATTGTTGCAAAAGCGCTTTGATCAGTTTAACCAGATGGTTGTGCCATCCCCACTTTTAATGGGAAACCAACTTAGCCTTGCTGATTGTGGTTTTGCACCCAGCTTTGCCATTTTGCGCTGTTTGCAGACTTTGCTTGGCTTTGATTTTGTGTTACCGGACCGATTGAGGGCCTATGAGACTGCGCTGGTTGCTCACCCATCAGTTTGCAACGAGTATGATGATTATGTGGCCATATTAGAAAAATGGGCGGCGGCTAAATGCAGTGAGACGTAATCCCGCGGCAATCCCCATTGACCTAAATTTTGTTTCAGGCCTAATCTCAACATCAACCCGCATTCAAGTCCGGTACCGAAAAGCCCATATGACGCTTGTTAGAATCGGAATTGGTAATACATGACACTATCATCGTCCTTTCAAAATCTTAAGCCTCAGATGCGCGCAACAATCCTTATGATTGTGGCTTTGTTTATGTTTGCTTGCATGAGTGTTTTTATTCGTCTCTCCACTAACAGCCTGCCAGTTGTAGAGGTAGTTTTTTTCAGAAATGCGCTTGCGGTCATGTTACTAATGCCGTTAATCATGCATACCGGTTGGTCTAGCCTGCGCATGAATAAGCCAAATTTATTTTTCTTAAGAGCACTAATCAATGTAGGCGGCATGTTTGCCGGCTTTACCGCGTTGACCTTGATACCCCTAGCCCAAGTGACAGCGCTCAGCTTTACAGGACCGTTGTTCGTAACCATTGGTGCGGTTCTGTTCCTTGGAGAGGTCATTCGCGCACGCCGTATTGCCGGAATTGTCGTTGGTTTTTTCGGCACGCTTATCATTCTACAACCGGGTTTTACCGAAATTTCATTTGGCGCAATGTTGGCCCTTGCTAGCACCCTCTCGATTGCCATGGCTTCACTGATTGTAAAAAAGCTGACAGCCACCGAAACACCCGAGGCAATCGTAACATGGATGGTTGTCATGCAATCACCGCTAGCCTTGATACCAGCAATCAGCGTTTGGCAATGGCCAACGCTCGAGGCTTGGGTCTATTTGTGGGCGATGGCATTGACTGCAACGATTGCACATCTATGTTTTACCCGCGCATTTCGGCTTGTTGATATTACCGCCCTGCAACCACTGGAATTTATCAAATTACCGTTTACAGTTTTTCTGGCGTGGATCGTTTTTGCAGAATGGCCCGGCTTGTGGACCTGGGTTGGAGGGACAGTGATTTTTGCCTCAACCGTTTATATCACTCAACGAGAAACAAAAGCGAAAAAATCGATACGCCCCAATGCCGGCCTTCGTGAGACAAAGTTGTAGTACATTCAGATAAATAACTACGATTTAACCGCCCAGAAAAGTGGAAATCCACAATCAAAAATTGTCAACTCACCGTCAGGGGTAGCTCGACTTTTGGGGTAAATTACAGGCTCACTTTGTTTTACAAGAGTTACCCGCTCCTTGTTGATTGGTAATTGATAAAAGGCCGGCCCATGCAATGATGTGAAGCCCTCCAGGCGATCAAGTGCACTTTCCCCTTCAAATATATGGGCAAGACATGACATTGTGTTTGGCGACGTGTATATGCCCGCACAGCCACACGCCATGAGTTTTGCTGTGTCTAAATGCGGAGCACTATCCGTGCCAAGGAAAAAACTTTGATCACCAGATACTGCTGCTCTGACAAGGGCACGACGATGGCTCTCTCGCTTGGCTACTGGGAGACAATAATAATGCGGCCTGATCCCACCCGCAAGAATATGATTACGATTAATAAATAAATGGTGCGTCGTGATTGTAGCGGCAATTGTTTTGCCACCGTTTTTGACATAATCAACACCATCACTAGTGGTCACATGCTCCAGCACGACTCGTAATTCTGGGATGCGGCGACGCAATGGGTCAAGAACTGTCTCTATAAAGACCAACTCCCGATCAAAAATATCAACTTTCGGGTCGGTCACCTCGCCATGTACACAAAGCGGAAGCCCAATGCTAGCCATCATTTCAAGGACTGGCATAACCTTTTCCAGGTCGCGCACACCTGATGCTGAATTTGTGGTTGCCCCCGCCGGATATAACTTGACCGCATGAACAAGCCCTCGCTTTGCCGCGTCAGCCACGTCATGAAGTTGAGTGGTTTCGGTCAGGTATAGTGTCATCAGCGGGGTAAAATGATGTTCGGGGTTAAGACAGGACAGAATGCGATCACGATAAGCCGCTGCATCAGCACCGGTCACGACTGGTGGAATCAAATTTGGCATAATAATCGCCCGGCCAAAGTGGCGAGAGGTATCATCTATTACCGCTGCAAGCATTTTTCCATCACGGAGGTGCAGATGCCAATCATCTGGGCGGCAAATAGATAATTGTTTCATACCATCCCCCTTTAAATTTTCTAAAGAAAGGCTTATCGACCACTCTAATTAAATCACTCTCCTGAAATCACCAATATTTGTCCGAAAAAAATCTGTGACAAACGTATCAGGCATTGGCAATTCCAGTCACTAGATCTACTTTTAACAAGGTTCCCGTTTTTTCACCCAAGAGTTTTTTTACAGGTGACAATTTCTTTGGCACAAAAATAAACAGAAAAGCTTTTCCATTTTTCAACGCGTATTCGCCGCTAATGTAAACAAAATATCTGGCAAAACACAGCGAAAACCAATTAAATTTTCGGCATTAATAATGTCTAAAAATATGGTATGTAATACATACAATTTTCGCCGAGCCAAAGCCTACCAAAACCCCGATATTCTTGGGTTTACACTATGACTTATAGCCGCTATAAACGCGACGGTTTTGCGCCTCTCTTTTTTTACCGAGTATAGCGCTTTTTTTCAAAATAAGAGGATATCTTTATGCTTACAAACGCAATCCTGCCAATAACCTTTGGTGCATTGGGTATGGTCGCTGCCTTTATGATCTACGCCAACATTGTAAAGACACCATCCGGCGAAGGCAGAGTAAAAGAAATTGCCGACGAAATTCATCTTGGTGCCATGGTTTTCATGGCCAGCGAGTACAAACGTCTAGCAATCTTTTGTCTTATATGTATTGTGGCGCTATATGCTAGCCTTGGAGCTGACACCGCAATAGCCTTTACCCTCGGTGCACTTTGTTCTGGCACTGCCGGCTATATTGGCATGTACTCGGCAACAAAAGCCAATGTAAGGACGGCAGTTGCAGCCAACACAAAAGGAGCAGCAGCAGCCCTTAACGTAGCTTTTTTTGGCGGGTCAATCATGGGATTGACTGTGGCTTCAATGGGCTTGCTTGGTATTGGATTACTATATCATTTCATGGGCGGAACGGCGCACGGTATTGAAGCTATTGAAGGCTTTGCAATGGGTGGATCGTCCGTTGCGTTATTTAGCCGCGTCGGTGGAGGCATTTTTACTAAAAGCGCGGACGTAGGCGCCGACCTTGTTGGCAAGGTTGAAGCTGGTATTCCCGAAGACGATCCTCGCAACCCTGCCGTCATTGCTGACAATGTTGGTGACAACGTTGGAGATGTTGCCGGTATGGGTTCAGATATTTTTGAGTCGTATTGTGGCGCAATGATTGCGTCTATTGCGCTTGCAGCGTCGATGTCCTTGGAAAATATTGCCAAACTAGGGGGTGATCAGACCGTTCTTCAGTTTATGCCTTTGGCATTAGCATCGCTTGGCTTGGTCTGCTCACTTATTGGCATCTTTGCGGTCAAACTATTTTCTAGTAAAAGCGCAGATGTTGCCCTGAGGTTTGGTACAATTGGTTCTGCAGTTATCTTCATCATTGCGGCTTATTTCCTGATCCAATCAATGGGAGCATCGAATGGTATTTGGGTTGCCGTTTTGGTTGGGGCTATTGGAGGTATCGTTGTCGGTCTCGTCACAGAATATTATACAGGCGGTGCACCAGTACGCAAGATAGCAAAGGATGGTGAAACAGGTCCTGCGACAGTAATGATCTCAGGCTTGGCCACAGGCATGCAATCAGTCGCAATACCCGTGTTAACGATAGCAGCAATTATCTACTGTGCGAATGAGGCTGCAGGATTGTATGGTGTTGGTTTAGCAGCTGTTGGCATGTTATCAACCGTTGGTATTACAATGGCTATTGATGCTTACGGCCCAGTCGCAGACAATGCCGGCGGTATTGCAGAAATGGCTAACATGGGTAGCGAAACACGGGAAATCACTGACTCATTGGACGAAGTTGGAAACTCCACTGCAGCCATTGGTAAAGGCTTTGCCATTAGCGCGGCCGCCCTTGCCGCACTCGCTCTCATTAGTGCTTACATCGCGAAAATCAGTAATGGAAACCCTGACTTTGTTCTAGCAATCAACGACCCAATGGTTCTTTGTGGGATGTTTATTGGTGGTATATTCCCCTTTCTTGTCAGCGCAATGACAATGACAGCAGTTGGCGATGCGGCGTTTGACATGATTGTTGAAGTGCGCCGCCAATTCAAAGAAATCCCAGGTCTCCTTGAGGGCATAGCCAAGCCAGATACTGCACGTTGTGTTGACATCGCAACTCGCGCCGCACTTCGTAAGATGATTTTACCAGGCTCAATGGCTGTGTTGGCACCAGTTGTAATAGGTTTTGGTCTCGGGCCAAACGCGCTCGGCGGAATGTTGGCTGGCGCATTAGTTTGCTGTGTGATGATGGCATTAATGATGGCAAATGCTGGTGGTGCTTGGGACAATGCAAAAAAATATGTGGAAAAAGGTAACCTTGGCGGGAAAGGCTCAGATGTCCACAAGGCGGCTGTCGTTGGCGATACGGTTGGCGACCCGCTCAAAGACACTTCAGGCCCATCTATGAATATTTTGATCAACGTTATGGCTATAGTCAGTCTCGTAATCGCGCCACTGTTGATTTAGAAATGCTGGTCCAATAATTGGTTAAGTCAGCTCTGGCAGCAGAGCTGACTTTTTTCTGGCTGAAAATTGAAATATTTGACCAGGCAAAAGTCTTCAATAATCACCCTCAGCGCGGCCCGTAATTTGGCTGTTTTTTTGTTATGAACAAAATCAAGGCAATGATTCTTCAAACAGTGTCTGTGCTGCATAGGCCAGCTTCGCTGACACCGCTCCACTTGGACGACCACAAAACCTTGGGAATTTGAGGCATCAGTAATTTAAAAACGGTACTCTAATTTGCCAGCTGCAATTTATTCAACAGCACGAACATGGACAGTTAACTCCGTGCTAGCTTGAGATACTCAATTGCTCGTCACCATAATAGAGAGTAACGACGTGTTTAGCTTCAGCGAAGAATAACCAACGCTCAACGAATATTCCTATTATGTAAAAAATGGTAGCCATACTTAGTATGCCCGCTGATGATCCACCAAAAATAACGCAGACGATTGGAAGCAACGCTCCAAAAAAAATTGAAATATATCGCAATTTGATGGCGTGACGTCTCGCAACAACGAAGCCCATCTCTTTTTGTAAGTAATTTTCTGAGGTGTGTGGTGGCATTAGTGAACGGACCTTTCCGATCGTTCCTAAGCCTGTTGCTGTCTCTATATTGCTGGCTGACCCCCTGTTGTCCAAAGCCCACCACCAGGCATATTTCAGAGTCCATGCTCCAACAAGAAAAGTAAGCGTAATTTCTTTGAGCATTTGAGGAGTGGGTTGACCAAATAAAGCCAGCATCGTTAGGGATGCAACTGATCCACCACATGCAGAGAACATCAAATAGCAAACGGGCGTCAATGGATGATGCCAGCAAGCAACAGTCTTCAGGGATCCGTAAATCATCGAAGTTGCGTAGACTGTTGCTACGATCATTAACAGTATCAGAATGCCACACCATAATGGTGGTGGTCCAAAAAAGAGGGTGAATAAAAACCAGCAGGCCAGTGAAGCAAGGACAAGCACTGCTAATACGCCTTCTCTTGACAACCAACTAGAACGCCATTGGCTCAATGCTCTCCACGCACGTTCGGGATGGCCCAGGTGTAATGTCGAGCTAAGTAAGCCGGCGCCTATCAATCCAAAGACGGCAAAACTTGCAATTAACAAATGTGAAAAGAGGCTGAGATCTAGAAGTCCTAAAACAATTAATCCGGCAAGCCCTAATCCCAGCCCAGATATCGATGTAAAGAAAATGATTGACCACGCGGGATGCATCAATTCATCCTAACTTTTCGAGAGTACTGTCCATCCACCGCCAAAAGCCTTTTGGCGTGGCGGCATCGGCCATTGCGAGTAATGATACCGACTCATCATTTGATTGTCGTCGGGGCCTCGGCGGCAAGTACTTATTTACTGGTTTTGTCCCCTGCTCTGGCAACAGATCGTAACCGCCACGTTCTGCTACCATAATACTCACATCAGAATTTGGATCTCCAAAATCGCCAAAATGTCTGGCGCTCGTTGGGCAAGTTCTTACGCATGCTGGCACTCTATCTTCCTCAGGAAGATTTTCATTATAAATGCGGTCAACACAAAGCGTGCATTTTTTCATAACACCTTCCGCCGGATCCATTTCTCGGGCCCCGTAAGGACACGACCAAGCACATAAACCACACCCAATACACCAGTCCTCATTGACCAAAACAATTCCGTCTTCCGCGCGTTTGAAGGAGGCTCCAGTTGGGCAAGCCGTGACACAGGGAGCATCTTCACAGTGCAGGCAGGACTTTGGGAAATGCACGGTTTTTGCGTCTTCACCCACCCCAGCTTCAAACGCGTGCACCCTATTTAGCCAGGAGCCGCTTGGCTGGGCGCCATACGCGCTTTCATCGCTTAACGGGGCACCATACCCAGACGTATTCCATTCTTTACAATTTACAACGCAAGCTTGACAGCCAACGCAGATATCAAGGTCAATCACCAAGCCAAGTTTTATTGCAGAGGGTTCTGGTAAACTTGTCATTATTACTTTCCCCGCCACACTTTTTTATCTTTAACGGTCCACTGTAATCCATATCTGAGGGTCTTGACCGGTTCACTATCAACAGCATGCATTCGCGGTAGAGCTGGGAACTGGGGGGATGCCACCGCTGGCTCGTTGGGGTTCGCTTTCTCTATTTTGACTTTTAAATCAAACCAAGCAGCCTGACCCGTTATTGGGTCTGAATTCGACCATCTTTGTCCATCAGCTTGCGCCGGTAAAAGTTCTTTAATTAGATGGTTCATAAGAAATCCTTTTTTAGCTTCAGGCGCATCTTCTTCAAGTTGCCAAGCGCCCTTTCGCTTACCAATAGCATTCCATGTCCATATCGTTTTTTCATTCAGGCCCGCCATTATCGCTACAGGAACACGTATTTTGCCATGGTGAGATGTGACCCAAATCCAATCGCCATCCGAAAGACCATGATCATCCGCAAGCCCTTGAGGAATAAACATTGGGTTGTGACCATGGATTTGCCTCAGCCAGGGATTTTGTGAACCCCACGAGTGGTACATTGCCATTGGCCGCTGAGTGAGCGCGTGTATGGGGTATTCCTCGTCAGAAACTGCTTCGCCCTCAAACGGCGCATACCAAGTCGGCAAAGGGGTAAAGCAAGTTTTTATACGGGACCGCAAATGTTCAGGTGGTTGGATGTTTCCGTGCCCTTCCGCGGCTAGGTGAAATTTTTGCAGCGTCTCACTATAAATCTGAAAAGCGTATGGCTGAGCTGTGTCATAGATACCCATTTCAACGGCAAATTCTTGGTATGCCATATTCGCCATTTTATAGTATCTACCTTCCTCTGGAATATCTTTGTGCCAAAACGCTCCATTGGCTTTGTATGCTTCAATTTGCCCAGGATTAGGTTCACCGCGACCTGATTTTTCACCGTTCCCTCTAAACCCAGCGAGCGGGCCAATACCCGGCTCACGTTCATGATTTATTATATAATCTTCGTAATCTGCATACTTGGGCGAACCGTCCTCATCGACCATACCAGGCAATCCCAGTCTAGCGCCCAAATCAATTAAGACTGACTGGAACCCTCTCACGTCTCGGTCCGGCGGGAACACCGGCCATCTAATAGCGTCGGCTACTGCGTCTGCCTCGCAAATTGGTCTATCCAATAATGAGATTGCATCGTGACGCTCAAGATATGTTGTATCAGGAAGTATTAGATCTGCGTATGCTACCATTTCAGATGAATATGCGTCAGAGTAGATTAACTTGGGAATTTTATACTCACCTGTATCTGAATTTTTTTCAGTTAACATCTCCATCACACCGCGTGTATTCATCGAGGAATTCCACGCCATGTTGGCCATGTACATAAAAAGCACGTCAACGTGATATGGATCGCCAGCGACGGCATTCGAAATAACCATGTGCATCAGGCCATGCGCCGCCATAGGCGCATCCCAGCTATAGGCCTTATCAATTCTCTGAGGCTCTCCCTCAGAATTTATGAGCAGGTCATCAGGTCCTAAAACATAGCCGAGTGGCGCTCCTGTAAGTGGCTTGCCGGCTTGGACTTGATCTGGCTTTCCCGCTGGCTTTGGGTGTGCCTCGGGTGGCTTTGGATATGGGGGCTTAAAACGCCAACCACCAGGTACCTCTATTGATCCAAGCATGAGTTGAAGAACGTGAAGCGCACGGCAGGTCTGAAAGCCATTTGAATGAGCCGAAATACCGCGCATAGAATGCATGGAAACGGGGCGGCCAACCATGGTCTCATGTTTTTCGCCCTTCCAGTCGGTCCATGGCTGGTTGATAACAACCTCTTTAGCAAAGGCGGCATCAGCCAAGTCTGCGGCAAATTGGCGAATACGGGCTGCGGAAATACCAACTGTACTCGCCACAGTATCTGGGGAGTAAGCATCAACCATATAGGTTTCCGTCATCAACATAAAGACCGGGGTTGCCACACCACCCGAGCTCAGGGGAACCTCACCATGCATGGCGGCACTTACATTTTTTGTTTTGCACGAAATCACAGCACCAGTGAGGCGGTCTATAACCTGGGGTTCCCCATCAGCGCCCCTGAGAAACAAACCTTCATCAGCGGCACCCGGATTACGGATAACAAGCCAAGGTGCATTTGTGTACCGTCGGAGGTAATCAACATCAATATTGCCCGACCTCATTAATTCACGGATCAATGACATGATGAGTAGCCCATCAGTTCCTGGCGTTATACCATACCAATCATCCGAAATTGCCGCATAACCAGTTTGCACTGGATTAACTGAGACCACTCTCTTCCCGCGCCCCTTCACTTTTCCCAAGCCTATTTTTATTGGGTTAGAGTCGTGGTCCTCAGCAACACCGAATAGGACAAACATTTCTGTTAGATCCCAATCAGGCGCACCAAACTCCCAAAAAGCTCCGCCAATAGTATAAATACCACCGGCGGCCATGTTGACTGAACAGAAACCACCATGCGCCGCAAAATTTGGCGTGCCAAATTGCTGTGCCCACCAACTCGTGAGAGCCTGAGACTGGTCACGCCCAGTAAAAAAAGCAAGCTTTTTGGGATCTTTTTCACGGACAGGGGCAAGCCAATCAGTGGCTATGGTTAGAGCCTCATCCCAGCTTATTGGTTCGAATTCACCTGACCCCCTCGGCCCTACACGCTTCATTGGTTGCTTTAAACGAGCTGGGGAGTAATGTTGCATTATCCCGGCTGAACCTTTGGCGCATAAAACCCCCTTATTTATAGGATGGTCTCTGTTTCCCTCTATGTACCTTATTTTGTCGTCTCGAACATGGACATTGATTCCGCACCGGCAAGCGCACATGTAGCAGGTTGTTTGCCTTATTTCATCTGAAACCTCCGGAGACGTTTCAACATGCGGTTCCGATGCCATCACACATTCCTAAATCATCAAATACGGCTGGGCTCCAACGCGCATTACTTTTTGTTTAAATCTCAAATCTTACATTACAGTCCAAGAATTGATTATTCCAACTTATTATATTTGTGATTTCAATCGATTTAGGTTATATAAAAGTATGACATTAGCTCAACTAAGAATTTTTATCGCAGTTGCCGAGCTTGGTAATGTTACCAAGGCCTCAAAGGAACTCGGCATTTCTCAGTCTGCGGCCTCAGCAGCAATTGCAACTATCGAAGACATATATCAAGTCAAACTTTTTGATAGAGTTGGTCGTTCAGTCTTTCTCTCAGATTTAGGTAGGCGTTTTTTGCCTGAAGCACAAGGCGCCATTGCAAGCGCCAAGAACGCAACAAAAATGTTACGTATGCTCAGCGAAAAGACGTCTGGCAGCCTCCAAATTGCAGCAAGTCAAACGATCGCCAGCTACTGGCTCCCACGGAGACTTGCAGCGTTCAACAATCGTAATCCAGCCGTTGCAATAAATGTAACGATGTCGAATACGCGCGGTGTTGAGACCGCGGTTTTGGAGGGCAAAGCTGATATTGGCTTCGTTGAAGGTAAGGTAAATGCCAACGGCTTACGCCTTTTAAAAGTAGATCAAGACCAACCTATACTAGTGGTGTCACCCAAAAAATGGCCGATTGTTCGACCATCTATCAGGGAGGGTAATATTGGTAACTTACCTTGGATTGTCCGTGAAAAAGGCTCTGGCACTCGACGTGTTCTTGAAGATTTGATTGTCCAAAATAATCTCAACTGGGACAACCTTGATATAATTCTGGAACTACCCAGTAATGAAGCAGTTAGAGAGGCAGTAATTGCCGGATCTGGCGTCACATTGATTTCTCGGCAGGTTGTAAACTTATCAATTGAGAGCGGATTACTTAGATCTGTAGCGATGGACTTACCACCGAGAAGCTACACCATGTTATTACGAAAGAAACGAGCGCTCAACAATGCAGAAAAGGCATTCACAACCATGATTAACGAAAATGTAATGATTTCATAAGAGCGACATTAAAATTATATAAGGGTACTCACTGCGGGGGCTACAAAAGGAAAAAAACAAAAGGAGCAATGACAGCAAAAGCTCCTGATACTAACGCAGTCACCGCAAAAAACTCATTGTGTGACCGCCACATGAAAGCCGCAGAAAAAAAGATGGCCGGCCCAACGCTCAATACACCAAAGGCTATGCCTGCCACTGTAATAGCCTCGCCTGAATTCAAGATTGCCAGATAAGTTAGAGCGTCGGGAGAATTTTGAAGCACAGACCCGGCCCACACAGCCTCTACCGAACGTCCCTCAAAGACTGCGTTCAGCAGGTAATCAACCGGGATTGTTTGGTCAACTTCCAGAAAACTTTTTATAGTTCCAAATAAAACAACCAACGCCGAAACGCATGTACACCAATATATAATTTCACCATAAACAACACCAGATATTGGGATTGGTGGCTTTTTTTGCTTACTCATGTCCTAACCTTCATATAAAAGGAATTGAAATATTAAAAAGCCCTTCAACGCCACGGCTCAAAAGTTTGAGGCTGGTCAGAAAAAGCATAACTATCAAAAGCTTTCGTACAAACGCCGCTTTTATACCAGATAAAACGTGAGCGCCAACAATTCCGCCGATTATTTGCCCAAGCATCCACGGTGCGGCCACTACGCCAATTAAAGCGCCAACATTGATATATGGCCATATAGCCGCAGAATTTCCCATGGCTAGCAAAACGCCACTTGTCGCTGCTGAAACCTTTAACGGCACACTCATAACAAGGTTAAGAACAGGAACAACGGCCCATCCCCCGCCCAAGCCAAAAAAGCCACCAGTAAATCCAACAGCAAACAATAACAACACCGCTATCTTGACGTTGTGAACAGTATATTTTACCGGCTTTTGGAGTGTGTCTTCCCAATACATATGACGCAGCTTAAGTTTAGTGGCAAGCTTACTTCGTTCCACATGTTCAGGATATTCAGTAGAAGCACCCCCAACGATAAATACTAATGCAATTGCTGCCAACAAAAGTCCCAAAGCTATACGGACAATTGAGTCACCAGTCTCACCCAAATGTTGAGACAAACTCACCGCGGCCATTGACCCAACAAACCCACCGACCAAAATTGGCAATGCGCCCAGGAATACTAGCTTGATATCTGCTAGACCCTTTCGCATAAAGGGGCCCGATGCAACTAACCCGCTAAACATTGCCACAACAAGACCAGTGGATCTTATTATAAGGGTATCCACCGACGTAAAAGCTAGCATCAACGGCGTAAATATTACACCGCCTCCAACACCCGCAATTACAGATATGATCGCTACAAAAAAACTTAATAAAAAAGAGATGAATATTATGTCGACACCGGTGAACCCAAAAAGCCCATCTAACGCAGCCGAAGCTACAAACAATTCAAGAAATATGTAACAACCAATGGTACATAAAATTAACAGTTGAAGTTCGGGTAGACGTTTTGAGATCATCATGTAAGTTGTACCAGGTAATTTGTTATTTTCGCTTGTGGCGTAAAGTTGTGTTGCGCGACAGAGAGCCTAGGGTAACCGTACCAACGCACCGATTTTGAATTGCGGTGTTCACTGAAGAAAGCTTTCTTCATTGGGGAGGTTGTTAATTCTGCAACAGGCCGTAACCGTATTCGCCAACAAACAGGCAATAGTCATGGGGCCAACACCACCGGGGACAGGAGTTATGGCGCCTGCAACAGCTGCGCAACTCTCATACTCGGCGTCACCAACCAATTTCGTTTTTCCATTATCCAAGCTTATACGGTTGATACCAACATCAATAACAGTCGCTCCCGGTTTAATCCAATCACCAGGCACCATCTCAGGTCGGCCAACGGCCGCCACAACAATATCAGCGTTGCGCACAACATCTGGCAGATCCACCGTTCGTGAATGAGCGATGGTCACCGTACAACTTTCGTTTAAGAGCAATTGCGCCATCGGCTTTCCAACAATGTTTGAACGACCGACAACAACAACATTTTTCCCTGATAATGAACCATGATAATCACGCAACATTAGTAGGCACCCTAGTGGTGTGCATGGAACCATTGATTTCTGGCTCGTAGCCAAAAGTCCAACGTTTGAAATGTGAAAGCCATCAACATCTTTCTCTGGGAGAATACGGTTTATAACTAAGGTTTCATCTAGGTGACTCGGTAACGGTAATTGCACCAAAATGCCATGGACCGCCGGGTCAGAATTTAGCTCGTCGATCAAAGCCAACAACGCCTCTTCTGTGGTGTCTGGATCCAATTTATGTTCAATTGAATTCATGCCAACCTCAAGAGTTTGCTTACCCTTAGACCTTACATAAACCTGTGATGCGGGGTCTTCCCCCACCAAAACGACGGCAAGGCCCGGGGTGATGTTATGAGCGTTTTTCAGATCAGCAACCTTAGAGGCGACCTTCTCTCTAACAGTGGCAGCAAAGGCTTTACCGTCAATTATATTTGCTGACATCTTCTATTGCACCCTTTCATCTCGGCAAGATTCACTCGTCCACCTAAGAACAAGCCCCAATTTACATTAACGGTTGGCCTCTAAAACAAACCCTCAATTTCACCATTGTCATTTATGCAAATAGTCTCTGCAGCCGGATGCCGTGGCAAACCGGGCATTGTCATGATTTCACCACAAACGGCAACAATGAAGCCTGCGCCCGCGCTAATCCTTACTTCGCGGACTGGTATAACGTGTCCGGTCGGTGCTCCACGAAGGTTCGGATCAGTTGAAAAACTATACTGTGTCTTCGCCATACAGACCGGCAAATGGCCATAACCTTGAGCCTCCCAATCTTTCAACTGATCAAGGATTTTTTTATCCATTACCGCCTCATCAGCCCGATAGATATTCTTGCAAATATTCTGAATCTTATCCGCAAGAGGCATTTCATCTGGATAAATTGGTGAGAAATTAGCTTCACCCGCATCAGCAACCTCGGCCACTCTTTTCGCCAAATTTTCAGAACCAGCAGACCCATCAGCCCAGTGCTTTGAGACAATTGCCTCTGCACCCATTTCACTGCAATAATTTTGTACGGCCTGAACCTCAGCGTCGGTGTCTTTAACAAAGTGGTTAATTGCAACTAGTACAGGCACGCCAAATGATCTCAAGTTTTCTATGTGTCGGCCAAGATTTGGGCAACCAGCTTTAACAGCCGCAACATTTTCGTTGTTCAAATCATTTTTTGCGACGCCGCCATTCATCTTCATCGCACGCACTGTGGCGACTAGAACAACAGCCGATGGAGACAAAGCCGCCTTTCGGCATTTGATGTTTAGGAACTTTTCCGCTCCTAAATCCGCTCCAAAACCTGCCTCTGTCACAACATAATCCGCGAGCTTTAACGCTGTTTTAGTGGCAATCACAGAGTTGCAGCCATGAGCAATATTGGCAAAAGGACCACCGTGAACGAATGCAGGATTATTTTCAAGGGTTTGCAACAGATTAGGCTGAATTGCATCTTTCAATAACACAGTCATCGCGCCATCAGCCTTTATATCACGGCAGAAGACGGGGGACCGGTCACGACGATATGCGACAATCATATCACCAAGGCGCTTTTGCAAGTCAGCAAGATCTTCTGCCAAACACAATATTGCCATGACCTCAGACGCCACAGTGATGTCAAAACCAGCCTCACGCGGGAATCCATTAGAGACACCACCGAGTGAAGCGGTAATTTGGCGCAGCGCTCGATCATTCATATCGACAACCCTCCGCCAAACGACGCGACGAGTGTCAATATCTAGCTCATTGCCCCCAATATATATGATTATCAATCATTGCAGAAAGCAGAGAATGTGCCGATGTGATAGCATGAAAATCGCCAGTGAAATGCAAATTCATCTCTTCCATTGGCACAATCTGGGCATATCCACCTCCGGCAGCCCCCCCCCCTTCATGCCAAAATTTGGCCCGAGAGAAGCCTCGCGGATACAAATCATTGCCTTCTTGCCGATGCGGTTTAAGCCGTCGCCAAGGCCGACAGTTGTTGTCGTCTTACCCTCGCCAGCTGGTGTTGGGTTGATCGCCGTAACTAATATTAGTTTACCATCCGCATTTTTCTTTACAGAGTTTATAAAATTCTGACTTATCTTGGCTTTGTCATGGCCGAAGGGCACTAACTCCGATGACGGGATGCCCAGAACATCGCCAATTTCAAAAATTGGTTTTTTCTGCGCCGCGCGTGCAATTTCAATGTCACTCATAAAATTCTCCCCGAAAATTTGATGCCAATACACCCTCACCCTCGGCAGGGACAGGCTGCTAATTTGCCCCTAAGAAATTGGGCTATTTTGAAAATATAGGCAGGTCGGATAAATACTCACTACGTATAAAAATCTTAGAAAATCACTGTTTATTGATGTCCGTTCCTTGTTTTAAGCTCTTACCACAACAAGTCATCACCTTGGATGGTGGCGTTTTTCATAGCCACATTCGGGCTAATAGCACCGCCACCCAGGGTAAAATTTATCGCCGGCAATCACCCAAGCTCATCGAGCTTACGCTCCCACTTCATATCTTTGGCGAACTTACGCAGCTCATCCTCAGGCATTTTTATCGTGTTTTCGGGACCAGGGTAATTCCTAGTTTTTACGTCATCCATGTACCGGGTGATTACATCTTCCATTATAGGGATCAAATCTGTGTATATGCGAGAGTGCTTCGGCACGTGCTCCTCCCACAAATGGAATAGGTCCGAGGAGATGATGTGGACACCATCGGCACAATTGCCAGCACCCAAGCTAATTACCGGGACTGGGAGAATTTCAGCCAAATATTCGGCAACTTCTGATGTTGTGACCTCACAGAGTATTGAAAAACAACCAGCATCATACATCGCTTTAGCGTCGTCGATTAATTCTTTCGCGCGTTCTGCTGTTTTACCTTGGGCAATAAAACCACCTAACTGGGGCATTCGCATTGGTGTTATGCCAATATGGCCCTGAACAGGTATTCCAGCACTGACAATTGCTTCAATAGCCGGAACATGGTGGCGATTGCCTTCACATTTCATCACTTCAGCATTCGCTTCGTGAACGAAACGACCAGCATTTTCGACAGCCTGCTCTTTGGAGACGTGAAAACTCCAATACGGCATATCAACCATTCTTAACCCATACTGAGATCCGCGATCAATCGCTTTAGACATCATCATAACTTCATCAAAGCTCACAGCCGTTGTGCTTTGGTGTCCAAACAAGATCATTCCGCCTGTGTCTGAAACACATAAAATGTCCATACCCAAACGATCGGCAATAACCGCAGTTCGGTAATCATAAGCTGCTAACTGAGTTATCGGCTCACCGGCCGCCATCTTCTTTTGTAGCGTTTTAAAAGTAACTTTTCTTCTTGGCTTGGTGTCACTCATTTTTTCCTCCCACTAATTTAATATAATAGTTTGCAATTTGAACAGCATAACTGCAATTTTTTTATAACTGTCCTCATTAAGTATCATAATAACTTTGAAATAAAATCTCTCTTGGCTATTAGCTCTATCGTGGCGCCTATTTTCTTATGGCCCATCCAAGCCCCCTCGCCTACACAAAAATTAAGTTTATCAACATATAAATGCCAGATCCAAGCAGCAAAAAAGCAACTAGGTTCCTGATCTTGTCAACTGGCAAACGCTCTGAGGCTTTCGCACCAAGAAATGTCCCCAAAACCAGACCTGGTGATAAAAGAGCCACAATTTCCCACCGAATTATTCCTGACCATTGATTCCCAATAGTTGCAAATACAGCAATAGGTATCTGGATAGCCTGCGACAAACCAATTACTGCGAGCAATGGCATCGACAAAAAAGTTAATATTGGAACTAAAACCAACGGCCCACCGGTCCCACTTAGCACAGACAAGCACGCAGTTAAAAAGCCAACGAAGAACAAACTCACGTTTGACGGAGTTGATTGGCTTTCAAGGCGCTTAGCCTTCAAATTAGCAATCTGTCTGTATGCTGCAAAGATTAGAACGATAGCAATAAACAGTTTTAGGGTGTCGGCATTAACTTTGGCGAGCGTGTGTGTACCCACCAACGCCCCTGGAATCGCTCCGATTGTTAAATAAATTAGTTGGAGCCAGTCGATCTCACCCCGCTTTGCATAAGCAAATGTGCCAATCAACCCAGAAAAAATAAAAGATGACACAGCTGCTGCAATACTAATATGAATGCCATAGCCCGCACCGTACACAAGGAGTGGCACCAATACCACACCACCAATCCCCGCAGCTCCTATTAAAGCACCCGAGAAAAGACCGCACACAAAAACGAAAATGAACGACACGGCTACCCCAAATAATCACTAAAAAACACGGTATTATTAACTCGGAGAATTCAAACATAGGTGATAATGTGTTATATTCCTATGGGTTTTAAAAGCTAAGAGCCCTATTTTCGTGAATAAACGCATCAAAGCTATTTTTGTTTGCTAAAATCAAAAGATAGACGTGAGAGGCAATAGGATGTTTCTGAAACAACTTGAATATCTTATCGCTGTTATTGAAGAAGACCATTTTGGAAGGGCTGCTGCCCGTTGCAACGTTAAACAGCCCAGCCTATCAAATGGTATAAAGCAACTGGAATTTGAATTAGGCGTTACCTTATTTAAGAGAGGACGCGGCCAACGCTTGTATGGAATTACAGAAGAGGGAGAGCGTGTTGCGTATTGGGCCCGCTTGATCTTGGCCAACTGCACTGCAATGCGTGACAATATAGCAGAAATGCAGGACAGCTTGAGTGGAACTATCCGCCTTGGTGCAATTCCTTCAATGTCCCCAGTCCTGCCTATTATTTTACAACGCATAAGAAAAGCATACCCGCTCGTGTCCGTCGACGTAAGATTTGTTGGAAATAACGAAATGAAAACCAGTTTGGACAATTATTCGATTGATTGTGCCATAACTTATATAGACCAATCCGATGAAATGCCCTGGTGCGAGGCCTTACCAGTTTTTGAGGAAACTTGGAGCTTATTGGTACCAGACTCTTTTAAATTTGAGAATATGAATGACATTACATGGGCAGAAGCAGCAGAGCTGCCACTAGCCTTGTTACGAAAATCAATGTACGAGCGTTCAGTAATCGATCAAACATTTACGGCTGCGGGGACTAGTGTTGTGCCAAAAATTGAGTCGGAATCAATCCTGCATTTGATGTTTCAGACTCAGTTTACAGAACTTTGTACGGTCATTCCGTCACATTATACGAGAATGCCCGGCCTCTACACGGGAACTAAGGCACTTTTGCTAAAAGACCCGATAATACGAAAAGGCATAGGGCTATTCTGGGTTAAAACTGAAACAACTATTCCAATCACAAAAATCACTGAAGAGGTTGGGCGTGCGCTTGCGAAGAACAGTGAACTGCAAAATTTTCTTTATCATAAATCAACTACATCAGCAGGCTAACACCCAGTCACCGTCACAGTCACAGTCATGACAAATATAAAGGGCAAACATAGCAATATGTTTGCCCTTTATTAATCCATACATTTTTAGCTGTTACTCAGCAGCAATCACATCGTCAGTTGCCAAACCAAGAGGATTAGCCGGCGAAACCCCGAGGAATTTACCCCAGGCTTCATAATAGTGCCTCATACCTACTTCGTCATGTATCGTTGAGTTTTCATGCCGCCCATGCAAGATGTTACGAACTTCTGTTCCCTCTCGCATAGTAGTCCCTTGGCCAGCAACACCAATCAAATCCTCATGGAGGTTGCGCCCAAATGGTCCCCAAATAGAATTGTGGTGTTTTATACGCGTCTGACGCTCTTTCGGGGTATCTTGTTTAAGCCCATAGCCCCTGAATTCAATAAGTACCTTGTTTGGCCCCAGCGGGGTGACAATGTCGCTTCTGTATGCACTGCCGCGAAGGTTAAAATTATATCCTGGGAACAGGTCTACCATATACCACTGGTTTGGTGGTAAATTGGGGAATGATAACTCCCCACGATCTTCGAACCCATCATATTCTTCGTAGTTCACTGTAAAGCTACTTACATTTACGTGGCCATTATCAAACGGGATGTTTTTTCTGGCAAAGTACTCATCATTGAACCCAGAAACTCGATTAAAATAATGCATGAAATCGTGATAGAACTCACTATTTGTGTCATGCCATAACTTGTAATTCGTGTCGATAACTGCCTTATGGTAGTGAAACACTTCCATATCTTCAGCATCAATGGCATCTGCAATACAGTCAAACGCTCCACACGTCCACTCTTCAACGCTTTGGGTTGGGTTTGGATCAAGAGTTGTCCATACCATACCGCCGTGTTTCACCTCACTGCAGAGTTCTCTTAATCCAGCGGTGTCAAGTCCGTTACCGGCCGTCCGATCAATTGAAGGGCAAAGAAATACCTTGACATTACCCTTGGTATTTACAGCCACCACGTTTTGGTGAGCAATTTGCATCGAACGGTAGTCCCCATCATTGGACATTTCGCTGAAGTGGCACATTGGGACCCACACTTTTGCGAAAATATGCTCAATTTCCTGTTCGTAGATGCTATGATTGTTATAGCACTCGCTTGAAATGTGTTCAATCTTTGGAACTTTTAACCAATTTTTGTGGTTTCTTGGTGGCATTTCGCACTCCCATCGCAATTAGTTCTTTTACCGTTCTGTGCATTTTGCGGCTCGAATGGCAATATATGCATTAAGTGTTCCATTTTGATACTACCGATGTCAACGAAGATCTTCGAAAACATAAATAATCGGCTAATAGCCGAAATCTAATTTTATTAAAAATTTTCGCCTGCCGGCATAAGTTTGTCTCCCTACCGAACATTATTTCGAATGATTGGCCTCGATAAACTTACCAACAAGATTTTCAACAAGCTCGACGTCAGGCAGGGTTTCATGAACAATAGACTTTAATGACAATAACGTTCCAGGGTCATAATCCAGAAGGTGAGTTTTGGACCCACTTTGCTTTTTACTGCCTTTGACAAAGAAAAACGGTGCCGGGCGTAAATGATCACCTAGGCACATTCCGATTAGTGGCAATTTGACTGTCTCGTTGTCTACGACAATATTGAGAACCAAAGAAAATGACTCCGGTTCTAAGGTTATCCATTGTCGACACTTTGTAAATTGAGGCTGCTGAGCAATAGCATTAGATACGCTCCGTAATATTTCGTTTGCTCTCAACACGCAAACATTCAAAGCATTAAGTTCTCGTTTGTAAGCCGAGGCGTTGTGGTCTTCGGTATCCCCCATTAGCATGTAAGGTGAGGAAAAAGGTAGGTCAGTGGAAAATTTTGATTGGTCGCGGTCTCTGTGCAGTAATTCAACTAGATACCATGCCTCTGCAAATGCGGGCGTTCGATCATCCAGCCAAAAACTGTGAGGCACCTTTTGACCACCTTCACAAAAATACAATTCCAAATCGGGAAAATTAAGGCCGATTTGAAGATCCCCATCAAAAGATCTCGTTCTAAAATTGCCCGAAGCTTTGTGCCAGAATAAGCTTAAGTGCCCATTATCCGGCGTCGAGTCCAAGAAACTATTCGTTCCCCGAGCCATCCAGAATAACGCGTTATGCGCTTCAATTCTGGCTTGCCTAAAATGGTTGGTGTCAAAAATATTTATAGGTGGCCATTGACTTGAATCGTTCAATAAATTCTCTCTCAATCAGTACCATCAGATTTTGGCTGAAGTGTTCAGCGCACTCCCAAAATGCCGACATCATTTCAGTAAACAAATTTATAAATCATTTTGGTTGACCTTGCGAAACTATCTCGGTTGCCGTGAAACTCGGTCAAAATATTCCTTATAATCGTGTTGGCCTACCACTCGTCATCGTCATCGTCATCAAAAAAAGTGTTCTCATCAATATCTTCATCTTCGTCAAAATTGTATTCAAGTTGTTCAGTAACATAAACCATGATGTTGCTACCCTCGACTTTTACGTCGTAGGTTTTGAGCGGAAGCTCTGCCTCGTCCTGCAACTCTAACGTCTCTAAGTCCCACGACCATAGATGCTTGGTGCACGTTAGCTTGCATCCCATTACTAGGCCAGACTCTTCCAATGGTTCCTCCAGATGAGGACAAACTGGAGGTATAGCAACAAAACCTCTTTTATGGTGGGCAACAGCAATTGGGATACCACCACCGATTCGTGCCCAAACTTTCTTTATCGAACCCTCGGGTATGTCACTTTTTTCACAGACTTTTGTCCAAGTCATGTTTTTACTTTCTTTGCAAATTTATTCTCAGTTCATTTACTCGAGTTTTTACTTAGAGAGGCCAATGCGAGCCTTTATCAAGGCGCCGATTTTCTATCTTTGTCTCCCGGTTAACAAACTTTGGCTCTCCGCCATCAATAACAAATTTATCATGGTACTTTCCAATGACAAAAAGTCTGCTTTCGCCCGAGTCCAGATGCGAGTTGATCCCATCAAGCATATTTTGGTAAATTACAACAGAGCTAACAGATTCCGCTGTTTTACCATCATCAGACACATCTATTGTATAAACAGATGTGTGCCTGTGCAGCGGCGAGTGGTCGGTATTATGCTTAGGTAGCATTTCCATGAGGCCCGTTAGCTCTTTTTTATCACCACTAAAATAGGTCATATCCTTGCTAATTTCCGGGCTGAAAGACGTTATTGCATAGAAAAATGAATCATCACAAAGCTTGAACCAGTCAGCCCAGTTGTTTTTATCTAGAGCCAGTGCAGCCTGATAAATTATCTTCTCAATCTTTCTTTCAATGTCTACTGAAGAATTATTTTCCATATCATTACTTTCTGAGTTCATGTTTGAGATTTAGTATCAAACCTGCATTTACAAAATTGTTCGCTTTTTGACCAAACGGTCAAAGAAAACCATATAAATCCTCTCTAGGATCTCGCCCCACCACTATCTATAGGTGAAAAAGACGGGTTTGATATCTCTTTTGGATCTGGATATTGTTTTGTGTCAAGGCACTGCCGAGCCTCCATATACGTTGCAGGGTCATTTACAACTTCAACTGCCACCAAGTCATCACCTCTGTAGCTCCAAAAAGACACCGCACCTTCGCGTTTGCCAGGTCGAGCAACCTGATATACATCGTCATCATTAATCGGGACCACGCCAACTGATTGCAATTTTACGTCGTATTGATCGGACCAAAACCAAGGGGTTTGTATCGTTGGCGCAATTGAACCTGTAACTGCGGCGGCTGCTACAGCCGCTGTCTCCTGAGCGTTGTGGACGGACTCAATAGCCAAAAGC
>CACEJY010000006.1 GCA_902559985.1 uncultured SAR116 cluster alpha proteobacterium
ACGTTCGACATCATACTCTTCAGCAAAGCCAAAGCCACCATAAGTCTGGACACACATTTCAGCCGCAGCCCAAGATGCATCAGCGCAAAGTAGCTTGGCGAGATTGGCTTCTTCTCCTGGATTTTCATCAGCCTCATACAATCGAATTGATTCTTGTAGCATTAATTCTGCCGCTCGCATTTGACTATAAGCACGGGCAATCGGGAATTGTATTCCTTGGTTTTGACCAATAGGTCGGCCGAATACATTACGTTCGGATGAATAGCTAGACGCGTGCTCGATAAACCATTTCGCATCACCAATACATTCCGCGGCAATCAAAATACGTTCAGCATTCATACCCGATAAAATATAACGGAACCCCTTGCCCTCCACACCAATAAGGCTGCTAGCCGGAATGCGCATATCATCGAAAAACAACTGTGTTGATGAATGATTCATCATTGTGCGAATGGGGGTAATGGTTAATGATTTATCACGTGCATCGCGCATATCGACCAGAAACACCGAAAGTCCATCAGTTTTCTTGGCGCATTGATCAAGCGGTGTCGTTCGAGCCAAAAGCAGCATCAAATCCGAATGTTCTGCGCGCGATGTCCATACTTTTTGGCCGTTCACCACGTATTCATCACCATCACGCTTAGCAGTGGTACGAAGCGCGGTTGTATCTGTGCCGCTGGTTGGTTCCGTTACACCAAAAGCTTGTAATCTTAGACTGCCATCGGCAATGGCTGGCAGATATTGTTTTTTTTGTGAGGCTGATCCATGCCGTAAAACTGTTCCCATCGTGTACATCTGTGCATGACAAGCCGCTGCATTACCACCAGACCGATGTATTTCTTCCAAAATCGCTGAACCGGCAGAAATTGGTAGACCCAACCCCCCATATTCCTCTGGAATCAAAGCGGACAAATAGCCAGCATCAGTTAGGGCTTGAACAAAATCAGTTGGATAAGCGCGATCAGCATCGCATTCCTGCCAGTATTTGTTATCAAAATCAGCGCATAATCTTGTAACAGCATCGCGGATTTCTGCATGATCGTGTGAGTAGTGAAACATTAAAACAGCTTTCTTCAACAATTTGCTCTTTTTTAAACATCCTAGTATCACAACGCGAGACCACAAAAGAAAAAAGTGTGTGGTTCTTGACCTGATTTAATCAAAAGTTCAGGCTGGCTCAATACAAAAACACATATGTCTAGGACCTTCGAAAACTTATGAAACTCATAAAAACAGATGTTCTAATTGTCGGCGCTGGTGCCGCAGGTATGTACGCCAGCATATCCGCTGCCAAATCGAACAAGAAGGTTATGCTGTGTGATAAAAGCCTAATTAGTAGAGGCGGCGCAACGGTTATGGCACAAATGACTGTGGCTGCAGCGCTTGGCCATCAAGAAGCCGATCATTGGACACACCATCTCCAAGACACAATTAAATCTGGCCAAGACCTCTGTAATGAAAAGCTGAGTTACCTTCTTTGCAAAAATGCTCCAGAGAAAATACGACAAATGCGTGATTGGAAAACCAATTGGGCGAATGACAACGCGCGAATACGACAGGTGCTTGCGCCCGGCCATGGAGTAAAACGTTGCTGTTATGTCGATTTTCTTAACACTGGTCCAGCTGTCGCCCGAACTCTTCGGGGGGAAATAGCAAAACTAAAAAACGTAACCCGTGTCAGTGGACTAACAATTATTGATCTTGTAGTTGAGAAAAACCGGGTTATCGGTGCGATCGGCCTAAACACTGAGGCTGGCGAATATGTATCCATCGGCGCTAACGCAATTGTTTTAGCTGCCGGCGGCTTAACACAACTTTTTGCACGTAACTCGGCATCAAAAAACATGGGCGGGGACTCTCACGCGCTTGCACTAAGAGCAGGCGCTAATTTAATGGACATGGAGTTTGTACAGTTTTTCCCCATTGGCCATCTTGCGCCTCGCCTTGTGGGAATGGACCCCATAATGTGGGACCCATTCCGTTATAAGCTAGGCGGCCGCCTCCTCAACGGTCACGAAGAGCAGTTTATTGAAAATTATGGTGGCGAAGATGGAGATGCTTATACAGTGGGCCGTGACCTTGCAGCATACGCCATATTAAAAGAATGCGAGGCTGGGAGAGGCTCGCCTAATGGAGGAGCTTGGTTAAGCTTTCAACATTTGAGTAAAGCGGAACTTGATGAGGCTTTTGGGCCTATTATAAAGAAACTCTCAGCGAATGACATAGATCTAACAAAACAAGCGATCGAAGTAGCGCCAATTGCCCATTATCACATGGGTGGAATTGAAGTGAATGATTCAATGGAAACATGTGTAAAAGGACTTTTTGCAGCTGGTGAATGTGTTGGTGGCGCCAATGGTGCTAACCGGCTGTCTGGCAATGCAATTCCAGAAGCATTTGTTTTCGGAGAAATTGCTGGCGCTAGCGCCGCAAACACGATTAGTGAGACTCCTCACCTTTCACCTCAACTTCATCAAAATGTACTCTCGAATTTGCTAATTGAATTATCGCGCCAACCGAAGCAAAAGTCACAATTTCAGACGGTGACGTCACGAAAGTTACTTTTTGAGCTGCAAAAACTAATGTGGGAAAATGTTGGAGTGCTTAGAAGCAAACAGGGACTGAAAATGGCTATTAATGAAATAAGGAGAATGAAGAACGATATTTTCCCAAACTTAAAACCAGCCTCTGGAACCGTTTTCAACACCAGCTTGATGGATTGGCTTGATCTAAGGAATAGTCTTTTGTGCGCTGAGGCCATCTGCCTCGCAGCTAACGAGCGCAAAGAAAGTAGAGGCGCGCATCAGATGGAAGACATACCTTTTAAATCCAACAAATTTACAAAGAATCAAATAATATCAATGATTGATGGAAAACTTGTGTCGCGCTGGCAAGATGTACAAAAATTGGAATTTGATCTTGAAAGAAAGCGTTGGGCAAAGGTATGAAAAATAACAAACAACAAAATGTTTTCGCGGAACTCAATATTTTTAGGGGTACTAATAGCACAAAACCCGAATTTCAAACATTTAAAGTACCCTTTCAGCAAGGTGCCTCAATCCTTGATGCATTGATTTGGATAAATGACAACGTTGATGAAAGTCTATCATTCAGATATTCCTGTATTAACGCCAATGCCTGTAAAGAATGCATGATGATTGTTGACGGGCAAGTAGAATATGCCTGTTTAAAAAAACTTCAAAAATCTGGTTCTAAACTTGAGCCATTACCAAACAAAACACTCATAAAAGATTTAGTCACAGATATTGTTCCGCCCAAGGAAAAACTACTTAGCTAATCAATTAAAGGGGTTTTTGGAATTTAGTCCTGAGGAATATATCTGTGTTTGTTTTGGTCGCAATCATTGTTGGAGGAATTATTGTCGAGGGTTGATTTTCCCCCAAGGTGGGATGAACATCTTTTTTAATTTTAGTTTTTCTATTGGGTTTACTCTGGATGAACAATTCAACAAAAAAATCAAATTGGAAATATAGCAATTTCAAAACAAAAAATGTTGGGCCATTAAAGGGCATCAGGGTTCTAGATTTATCACGTGTTGTTGCAGGAAACATGACGTCATTGCAACTGGCTGATTTTGGTGCAGAAGTTATAAAAGTAGAGCCGCTTCCTGATGGCGACCCACTCCGAACCTGGAAACAGGGCGGGGAGTCTACTTTCTGGAAGGTATATTCGCGAAATAAAAAAAGTATTGGATTAGACTTCAGGTCGCCAGATTTTAAGGAAATCATCAGCCATCTCATTATGAGTTCAGATGTAATGATCGAAAACTTTCGGCCGGGAACACTCGAAAAAATGGGGTTTGGCTTTGACACACTGAAGCAAATTAATCCAAAACTCATTCTTCTCAGAATTTCCGGTTTTGGCCAAACAGGAACATACAAGTCAAGGCCAGGTTTTGGCACTCTGGTTGAGTCCATGTCCGGTTTTGCTCATAAGAACGGTGAGTTAAACGGAGGTCCCCTGCTTCCGCCACTTGCGCTTGCAGATATGATATCCGGTCTTTACGGATCAAACGCAGTTTTAATGGCTTTAAGAGCACGAGATACGAGTGGCAAAGGACAAATCATTGACCTTGCTCTTCTTGACGCGATGGTTTCTGTTCTTGGCCCAGAAGCCCTAGATTACGAACTTGTTGGAAAGCCAAAGGAACGCCTTGGCAATCAATCAAGCACGTCTACACCGCGCAATGTTTATGAAACAAAAGATGGTTACTTTTTGTCAATCTCAGCATCAACTCCCAAAATGGCTGCCAGACTTTTTGACACTATTGGCCATGGAACAATGAATGAAGACCGCCGCTTTAATACCAACGAAGGGCGACTGAAGCATCGTGATATTGTTGATCAAACCGTTGCTGAATGGATTGCAAAGCGCAACAAAAATGAGGCTTTAAAGGCATTAGTAAAGGCGGATGTAACGGTAGCGCCACTTTATTCCATAGCGGACATTACATCAGATCCCCACTTCGTTGAACGCGAAATTTATTCTGAAATCCCGGATGATGATCTTGGCAAAATACCAGTCCACAAGCCCGTTCCTAATCTCTCAGATACTCCTGCAACATTTCGCAACGCCGCACCAAAAATTGGGCAAGACACAACCGAGATCCTTTTAGCAGCAGGGTTCAAAGAAAAGCGAATAGATCAGTTTTTTGAGAGAAAAAGTATCAAATGAAAAATCAGCAACTTAAGTCTAATAAAAGCCAATTAAAAAGCGAAGCACCGCTGTGGCGTTCTCTTCTTTATATGCCTGCAAACAATGAAAAATTTCTTGCAAAAGCACAAAGCCGCGGTGCTGATGCGATTATTTTAGACTTAGAAGACAGCGTTGCGCCAGAAGATAAATTAAAAGCTCGGGAAATTTGCAAAAGCGCAATCCAAAAGTTAGTGGGCGGACCGTCAGACATACTCGTTAGAATTAATGCACCATTAGGGCTCTTAGTTAGAGATATTGAAGCTGTCATTCAACACGGGTTAAGAGGGTTACTCATACCCAAAGTCGAGAGCGCTGGTATTCTAATAGCAATGGATGAATTACTTACCTCCCTTGAGCAAAAACGCGGAATGAACATTGGACAAATAATGACAATCCCAATGCTCGAAACGCCGAAAGCGCTGCTCTCGGCAGAAAAAATAGCGGGATCAATTAATCGCAACATAGGTCTTATCCTCGGTGGTGAGGATTTTGCAACATCCGCCGGGCTTTACCCAAGCGCAGAAACTTTGTCTTATCCTAAAATTCAAATGGCACTTGCTGCGAAAGCTGCGGGGTTAATGCCCCTAGGTATTTTAGATACGGTTGCAGACTTTTCGGATGCAGATTACATGTTTGAAGTCGCAAAAAAATCCGCAAAGTTTGGTTTTGAAGGGGCTACCTGCATTCACCCAACCATGATTGACGCCCTAAACCGCGGCTTTAGTCCCACATGCGAGGAGGTCAATGAAGCTGAACTAATAATAGAAGTTATGGAAGACGCTTGGCAAAACAATCATGGCGCAGCACAAATTAACGGAAAAATGATTGATATGCCTGTTTATAAGCGCGCCCAAGCTGTTTTAAGACGCGCAGAACTTATAAAGGAAAAACAAAGTCATTAATCTAAAATAAAACGAGTCAAGCAAACTCTGCTTGGGTCCATCACTCTGAACGAAATTATACGACTCTGAGTTTGTAGCTTTATCGGGCAACAAAGATCTCACCTACTCAACAAACAAGAGTAGCTGTATCACGGTGCAGGTATCTGGCACCACGATCCGAAAGCATGCTGATTAAAATGGTGGGAGTGACTGGGATTGAACCAGTGACCCCTTCGATGTCAACGAAGTGCTCTCCCGCTGAGCTACACCCCCATACCATTTGAACACCCGCCAGCGGACACACACTACCCTAAATTATTAAAAGGCAGGCTGTTGCCTTTATTGAGGCTTGCAGGTTATAACTGCACCATGCTCTTTGTCATATCAAGCCTTTTTTCAACCAAATCTTTGCATTAGCAAAAAAAATTAATTACACGCATTCATTCAACGCAAGAGCTAACTTCCTTATTGTCCCGGCCCCTTTGACAAGTTAGAGTTGCTGCATGAGTACTTTTGAAGCCCCAGACCCTCATTCAGTATGCTCGGCAAAACTCGCGCCATCATTAACCGACAGTGCAGCCGAGACGACGCCTGCAGAATTTTTACCAGATTCTGTTGGCGCGCATTCTGGTGAGCTCACAAGTCTATCGAAATCTACTGACACACACCCAAATTCTGCAAATTTTGGACCCATTATTTTGCCACTGGTGTCACTTCAGCAATCCACCTTCAGCGCCGTTGAGACATTATATCCACCATATCACGCAGAGCCAAGTTCAGTGGTACTCTCCTGCCCTCATGCCGGGCGTATTTATCCCGCCGAATTCATCGCAGCTAGTATTGCCGGTATAACAGATCTACGTGGGTTAGAAGACTTTGGGGTTGATCAACTTATCAGCGGTGCCTTGAACCATGGTATTCGGTGCGTGACGAACAAAGTCACCAGAGCCTATATTGACGTAAATCGGCCTGTTGATGCACTTGACCATCTCATGCTGAGCAGCCCGCCTGCTAGCAATCACGTTAAACCCTCACGCCATGTGCGTGCCGGTTATGGTTTGTTGCCGCGTTTGACCGCTGCAAGAGAGGTCATTCACCGACAACTGTTACCCCATGACGAGGTTGAAAGCCGAATTGCATTGGTTCATCAACCCTATCATTCGGCTATTCGAGCTGCCCTGAGTGATGCCCGTAACAAATTTGGGCGTGCAATTCTGATTGATTGCCATTCCATGCCATCACATGACCAACAAAACCGTCCTCTTTCCGACATCATTCTTGGCGATCTGCATCACACTACTTTTGATCAGGAAGCTGGCAAAATGTTGACCTCTCTTATCAAAGATTCAGGCTTTAGCGTTGCCTGGAATAGCCCCTATGCTGGAGGCTATATAACAAAAAATTACGGGTGCGCTAACAGCAACCAGCAATCAATCCAAATCGAGATTAACAGAAGCCTTTATATGAGCGGCAAGTATGAGCTGAATGACCAGGGAGTTAAACGTGTCTCAAGCCTAATTACAAAGCTTTGTGTCGCTCTTTCTGATATGCCGGCCCCACTCTAGCTGGGTGCAAAGGGGTTTTCACGCTTTCGCTTAACCATGCGGATTGGTACTCCGCGCAATCCAAAATCGACGCGCAAACCACTGGTTAGATAGCGCAAATAACTCTCGGGCAAATCAGCAGGGCGACTAACAAACAAAGCAAATGTTGGCGGACGAGTTTTAATCTGTGTAATATATCGAATACGCAGTCGTCGACCATCTACCAATGGTGGTGGATGAGCCTCTAACATTGCGTCAAGCCAACGATTCAACCGACCAGTTGAGATACGCGTATTCCAAATCCGATACATTTCATCCGCCGCACCCAGCAGTTGACTTAGACCTTTTCTATGCAGTCCCGACATTTGCACCACCGGCACACCGCGCAATTGTGCAAGGGAAGTCTGCAAACGGTCGGAAATCTGGTCGCTTGCAGCCTGTTTATCATGCACTACATCCCACTTATTAGCACCAATAACAATGGCACGACCCTCATCTTCAATCAGACGAGCGATTGATAAATCCTGTTTATGTATTTCTTTTGTGGCATCAATCAGAAGAACACAAAGATGCGCATATTGAATAGCCCGCAGCGCATCATCAACCATCAACTTCTCAATCTTATCTGAAATCCGAGCACGTCGACGCATGCCAGCTGTATCGACTAGTTTATAAGGCGTGCCATTCCATTCAAACGGCACCTCAATAGCGTCCCGCGTAATACCAGATTCGGGGCCAGTCAACAGCCTATCTTCATTGATTAAGCTATTTATTAAAGTTGATTTTCCCATATTAGGGCGACCAACAATAGCAATCCGCATCGGCTGAACAGTCTTTTCATCTTGCCACATGTCAATTGGCTGACCTTCAGAGTCTGGTTTATCTTCAATATGATTACCGTCAGCAAAAACAACCTCATCATTAACAGCACTTGCCTCGCCGCTTAGAACTCCATCAAGTCCAATGGCGGCAGCGGCAGCAAGCATCGCATCATGCAAATCCACCAACCCCTCACCATGCGAAGCTGAAATAGGGACAGGCTCACCAAGCCCCAGTGACCATGCCTCAGCCAAACCAGTTGCACCAGCCTTGCCCTCACATTTATTGGCTAGCAAAATTACACTTGCTCCAGCTTTTCTGATTTCGTTGGCAAAAAAACTGTCAACCGGCGTTACACCTGCTTTAGCATCAACAACCATCAAAGTAATATCAGCATCAATAATCGCCATTTCTGTTTGGCGTCGCATTCGCTCTTCCAATGAGCCATCATTAACGTCTTCCAAACCTGCGGTATCGATTACCGTAAAGAAGAGCGAAGCTAATTGTCCCTGTCCCTCACGGCGATCACGTGTTACCCCAGGCTGATCATCAACAATCGCATGCTGTTGGCCAATTAATCGGTTAAATAATGTTGATTTTCCAACGTTTGGCCGGCCAACAATAGCAAAGCTAACAGACATAGAAATATCACAACCTTATCGAAATGCCGCGAGGCTGCCATTGTTACTCAAAACGAACATCATCCCCGCACCAAGCTGTGGCGGAGTTACCACATCAGATCCTACCCGCAGGGTTTCCTTGCCATCACCAGCATCGGCGTTAAAGCTATAAAGTTTACCTGATTTAGAAATCACCATTACCTTTCCCTCAACGACGACCGGCCCAACATATCGCGGGATATCTTCCGACGCTACAATCCCTCTTGGAAGAGCGTCTGGCAAATCAACAACCCAACGCACCACACCATCATTCCGCCTTAACGAATAAAGCCGGCCATCAATCGTTACTAAAAACAAAGACTTACCTGCAAGCCATGGCATCTCAATGCCACCAATCGGTTGATCCCACAACAACAAACCAGAGCGTGCATTAAAAGCAGCAGTTTGTCCGGCCTGACTAACTGCAAAAACCACACCACCATCATGCACTGGATGAGCGCGAATATCACCAAGGCCTTGTAACGGTGTATTTGGGCTAAAAACCGCAAGGGAGTCTGACCAGGAAACCTGACCTGAGCTCGCCTCTAGTAGACTTATATCACCTCCATAACCGGCAATCGCTAACTGTTTGCCAGAAAAAGCAGGCGATGGCGCACCATAAACAACGGTGTTTACAGGTAGACCAGCGCGCTGCCAGATAAGAGCACCATCACCCGTTCCATAGGTCAAAACATTGCCATCAAGATTGGTAATAACAACTGCATCTTTGCCAATGATTGTCGGTCCTCCCCGCACCGGGAGTTGCGAAGTTACCGACCAGATTGGTGAACCATCCTTTACTGCTAAAGCTGCAAATTTTTGACCCCCAGCATGAACAAAAAGCTTATCACCGCTAACTGCCAGCCCTCCGGCGATGCCCGGCAAAGGATCATCGGAAAATGTTTCTATTGTGACCTGCCAATTGAGTTTGCCATTCTCTATGTCAAATGCCGTTACAATTCCATTTGGAGCAACTGTAAAAACCTGTCCATTAGCAATAACTGGCTGTGCAAGATCCGTTAATTCATTGCCCTCACCACCAATAGAAGTGCGCCATACTTTTTCAAATGGGAGATCAGCCTTTACATTTCCACCTGTATGGCCGGGTGTTAACCCTGGATGCCCTGCATTAAGATTTGCAATTACATCTGATAAGCCTGCTCCCTCAACAAGAGCTGCAGGATCGGGTAAAACAATTTCATTCGTCGTAATAATTGCTATGCGATCGCCATCGAGGACAAGTTCAGATTCCGAGCAACCAGCAGACCCAAAAACCAACAAAACAAGGCTTAATGACAACAATTCTGACACTAATGACGACACCGTGTTCAACAGATTATTCGGTCTCAAGTTTTGCATAACAAAACTCAAATCTTCATTTTTTGCCAATGTTTTGCTAAATCTCATAATGACTCCTTGACCACCTTGCTTCATACATCCGAGGCTTTTCTCCTACATCGATGAATTGCCAAGCATGGGCTCTCTCCTATTCAAATCTATCAATTAAGGATCTTAAGCATTTGACTGGCACGTTGACGCACACCAGGTGGAATATCAGACAAGCCGGCCAACGTTGTATATTTGGTAATAGCAGTTTCAAGATCACCGGCACGCAAGGCCAAACCAGCCGCTTGTTCCAGCGCCATAGCCTGCCACGGGCCAGCTTGGCCTTCCAGCACAGCCAATCTTACTGCCAACTCATCTGCACTGCGGTTCATCGGTGCATTCATAACCGACAACAAAAGAGCGGCCTGCTGATAGAGTTGTTTCACTGAAGGGTCAGTGGAAAGGGCAAGGTAGCTCTTTTCAGCGGCAGCATAATCTTGAGCTAAAGCCTGCGCTGCTGCAATCCGAAATTTCGCTAGCATTGCATAGCCCGGGCTTAATTGATCAAGCTCAGCCGCTAATGCTGTTTTTAAATCACTCGCACCCAACGCATTATGATATGCAGTGGCTGCAGTTGCAGCTTGATGGCCCTGCCATGTTTTGTAGCCTTGTCGCCCACCAACACCGAGTACCACAATCGAGACCGCCAAAATCACATATTTACCGAAGCGGGACCACAATTTCTGCATTTGATCGCGTTTCAGATCTTCGTTAACTTCATCAAAAATATCAGCCATTTATCTAACAATCATTAGTAGTGTGAGCATCATATTAATACCCAGAACTTAGAGGTTTAAACTTAAACTTAGCAAGCCAAGCCGCCCAGCATCGTAATAGCAATTCTTTTCACTTAAATGCCAGTGCTTTATTGACCTAAATGCAAAGCTGTCTCAACATAACTTGGAATAATAAAAACAGCCACCTATAAAAGTGAGGTAATGGAAAACCACATGCAACGGATATCTAGACCCAAAAGGCTTCGTAAACCTTTATTCTTTAACCGCACCGAACTTGGGCAGATCCTAGCAACTTATAGCATTCGTGTTGCCAGCGGAGAATGGCGTGATTACGCAATTGATCATTTCCCTGGCAGTGCCCTCTTTTCCATTTTTCGGCACACCCATGAAACCCCACTTTACATTGTTGAAAAACTGCAGCGTTATCCAACCGAATCGCCAAAGTTTACCTTGCGCGACCGCAGCAAAATTCTTTGTAAAGGTAACTCAATGCAAGAAATTATTAGGTATTTCGATCGTTTGCCAAGATTAATCACAGGCTAACTAGAGGCCAAAGCCTTACTCTAATAAAAAAAATTTTCAGCTATTGATTATAACCAATTTGTTAGATATTTATTAATAAGAACAAAAAGTGAACAAACTAATTTAGAACCGCTATAAACACAACCAGGTGCATGGCTGTGAGCTGATTGTGAAAGGTTGCCAAAAATGGGGTGGCATAAGCGGCAACAAACAAAATCAAATGATCCAGAGAACCCGGCAACCCTTGCCGATATGATTCAAGAAGGGCTGTCAATTTTCTGTTGGTGCAATCGTTGCGGCCATAACAGCACTGTTGACCCGGTGCCATTAACAAATGTGTTGGGCTCTTTTTTCCCAGTTCCTGAGCTTGGTAGGCGGATGCGGTGCAGTATATGTCAGACCCGCGATATTACCACTCGACCAGCTTGGCCCAATCATGGTGGTGGTCAAATTGCACGACATGGTTAATGCAGCTAATACGCCAAGCCATTAATGAAGCCTTTAAATTGCCAAAAAATTACTCTCTTGTTGATGAAAATGCGTCATAGGCTTGCCTGTAAAGGTGTGATCAGGTAGTCGTAGCAATGCAACTCTTATCTTTCTAATGATTGTGTGGTTAGGATAAACCAGGAATGAGGCTTAACTATGAATGCCAGTGATACTGCAAAAGTCCAACGCTTTTTACGCCAGCGTTTTGGCAATAACAAATTGACCCTTGCGCGCCGCGAAAATAAGGATGACTCGGCCGAACTAATGCTTGAAGACGAGTTCATTGGAGTGGTCTTTCAAGATAATGAAGATGGCGAGACATGTTACCACGTACAAATTTCAATTTTGGAAGAAGATTTGAACGACTAACCATATAATATTGTTCTGCAATCAAGATTTTGTCTGACTTAAAATTTATTTTTTAATACCAGCCTCCGGCCCGCAAAATCGTGGCAGCCAAAACGAACATGATCACAGCAACAACACCATTCAATACCCGCCAAGCTCGGGGCAGACATATTATATCTGAGAGTAAATAAACGCTATTACCAAGCGCCGGAAAGAATACAAAACTGGCCGTTACAGCTCCGGCTCCAAATGCTAGTTTATTTGCACCACTAAATTGCAACGAAATTGTGCCAATTAACACCACTGTATCAAGGTAAACATGCGGATTAATGAATGTCATTGCTGCAGCAGCCCCAAGGCTTGTCCAAAGACCACCAAATTGATCTTGTAGTTTTAAACAAAAACTTTTTAAAACATCTCTTGTTAACCACCTAATTTAAGTTTTAGTTCATTCACTTCCCTCAAAATTCCTTGTTTGAATTTCATCGGCTCATATCCAAAATCACGCGTTGCATTTTCATATGAAAAAACTTTATCTTCTTTCATCCTTAATACTTGTTCAACAGTAATAGGAAAACGAGATCCCATTATCATCTTACCTACATATGCTCCCATAATGCTTAACCAAATAGGCAAGTGAATAAAAAATACCCTTTTATCTAGTCCAGTAGCAATCTCACGTAATATTGATATATATGAAATTTGGTCTCTACCTGACAAATTATACTGTTTGCCATAGCAAGAGCTCTTGTTTTTGAGCACTTTCAAATAGGCAGATCCCAGATCCTCAGCGTTTACAGGTTGCATCAAATTTTTTCCACTGCCAAAAACAGGGAAAAAGCTGTAGGCATTAATAAACTTTATTAGCCTCCAAAAATTTTGGTCTCTACTGCTGCCATAAATTAAAGTTGGCCGCAATATTGTTATGTTAGAATGCTCATTAATCAGTTTGTCTTCAATCTCTATATATTCAGCACTAGCACTCTTAAATTTAGAATACCGTCCTGTAGTATGCACACATATACACCAGTCAATTCCCATTTCTGCACTAGATTTTACGATGTTTGTAGAAAACTGAATATTTGCAATATGCAATATTGTTTTACTACCTTTCATTGTTTTTTTTAACTGATCAATATCGTTAAGATCAGCCTCAATGAATTTAAGTTTTAGATTGTAACGCGTTAAATGCTCTACTTTACTCCCTTTTCTAACAAGGCACTTAATTTCTTTGTTGTATTTTTCTTCACTTAGCTTCTCAAAAAAATACCGTGCTGAGTGTCCGCTGGCTCCAGTTATCAACAATCCATCATCTTTATACTTCAAAACATTTACCAACCTCACCCCCTAAGTAGTGCCAATGGCCTAAGTTACCGTATTTTTGTTTTTTAATCTTATACCCTATTCCCACTCAACAGCACGACCTTCCTAGAAGTTTGATTATATTAAGTTTTATATTTATTTTGTAAGTGTTTTATTAAGCCTTTTCTCATTCTATTATATTTTCACATTTTCAAATCAGCAACCCACAAGACTTTAATCAGCATTACTCTTTAGAAATCTTAACTAGGTACTTTACACCTTTAAAATAGAAAAAAGATGGCCAAGCATCATTATTACCAATGCGTAGCAAGTTAAAATTTTCTTGTAATGTTTTGGATATATCTAATTCATCATCAGCAGATTTTCGCTTGGGGTAAAAAGACTCCTTACCAACTTGTTTTTTACGAGTGACATTTGGATATAATTTTAGAAATTCAGAAATAATATTAATCGTAGCGATTGCTTGTTTTTCTCTGATTTCTTTATAAAGTTCAGTTCCATCAAAAGTAATTATTGATTGACAAAATATATCGCCGCTATCAACATTCTCAGCGGCCTCAATGAGGCTAACTTTTATTTCATTTTGTCCTTCCAACAGTTGCCATTGTATCGGCGCAAACCCTTTTCCTTTTGGCAAGTCGCTGGCGTGCACTACTAAAGTTAATTTGTTACGTTGCAAGAACTCATTGGGAAGAATTTTTGTGTTCCCCAATAAAAACACAATATCAAAATCAAAAACTTCGTCTGCCCTAAAAAATTTACTTATCGAATAATGCTTAAACTCAAATTTTATGTTTTTAAAAAAGTCACAAATCCAATTGTTGTCTTTATCGAACACAAGTGCTACCGAGTAGCTCATTCTCAATCTCCATTTTGAGTCAACACATTGTAATATATTACATTATTTAATTTATTATTCTTTATTTTCACTATGTAAGTACTTTGTAGGTTAATGGCTCAATCCTCAATCAACCTTTTTCCAAAACTGATTACTTCATCTTCATCGTAGCCAACTGCGTTATAAAAGTTTATCGCTTCTTTGTTATCTGCTCTGATTTGAAGGTTTATTTTTGGGCAACCTTTATCAAAAAGTATCTTTTCTCCGAATTCTAACAACTGTTTTCCATAACCACTTTTTTGGAATTGAGGAAGAACTGCGAAGTAGTTTAACCATCCTCTGTGTCCATCATAACCAAACATCGCAGTAGCAATTATTCTGTTTGAGAGTTCAGCGACAAAAAATAAATCATTCTGTGTTTTTACTTTACGCTGAATATCTAATTTTGGGTTATTCCAACTTCTTATCAAACCGCATTCTTTCCAAATATGAATAACGTCTTCCATATCTAAATGCTGATAAGTTCTTATGTTCAATTCTGTTAGTGTTTTTTCAGTCATTTCTACGTTTCGCAATTGCACCTGTAGTTTGTAGGTTTCTTTGTAACATCGAAAAAATAACCTAATTTTATCAACGACTTAACTTTTCATAATTCAGTCACTATGAATTTTTTATACAATATTTTCAATGACTTAATTTAAGCTATTACTCCCACTCAATTGTTCCCGGGGGTTTTGATGTCACGTCGTAAACAACACGGTTAACACCATGCACCTCATTAACAATTCGAGTTGCAGTTCCAGTTAAAAACTCGTGGCTGAAAGCATAGCTTTCGGCTGTCATTCCATCACTAGAGGTTACTGCTCGTAAAGCACAAACATATTCATAAGACCGCGCATCACCCATCACACCAACGGTTTTTACTGGCAGTAAAACTGCAAATGCCTGCCAAATTTTATTATAAAGACCGGCCTTTCTAATTTCATCTAGGTACACCGCATCCGCGGCGCGCAGAATATCCAGCTTTTCAGGGGTGATATCACCTGGGATACGAATGGCAAGGCCTGGGCCGGGAAACGGATGTCGCCCAACAAGGCTATCAGGAAGGCCAAGCTCACGACCAAGGTCGCGGACCTCGTCCTTAAACAACTCACGGAGCGGCTCAATAAGTTCAAGGGCCATATCATCTGGCAAACCTCCGACATTATGGTGCGATTTAATTGTCACTGCGCTTCCACCAGCAGCCGAAATGCTCTCAATTACATCTGGATACAGCGTGCCTTGGGCTAAAAACTGAGCATCATCGATATTAAGGGCTTCCTCGTCAAAAACCTCGATAAAGCTTGACCCAATGATCTTGCGTTTTTCCTCAGGATCACTGACGCCAGCAAGGCGTCCCAGAAACAGCTCCGATGCATCCTTATGAATTAAGGGGATGTTATAATGGCCACTAAACAACGAAACCACCTCTTCCGCTTCACCTTCGCGCAACAGCCCGTGATCGACAAACACACAAGTCAATTGGTCGCCGATAGCGTGATGAATCAATACGGCCGCCACCGAGGAGTCAACGCCACCAGATAGGCCGCAAATCACTCTTGCATCGCCAACCTTTGTACGGATTAACTCAATGGCACGGCTACGATAGGCCGCCATCGACCAACTGCCAGTACACCCACAAATGCCAAGAGCAAAGCGCGCCAGAAGATCTGCTCCATTTTGTGTATGCACTACTTCGGGGTGAAATTGCACACCATAGTAATGACGACTTTCATCAGCAACCGCGGCATAAGGAGCACCAGATGAAGTTGCAATGACCGAAAACCCGTCAGGAAGCTTGGCAACATGATCCCCATGGCTCATCCAAACAGCATGTTGCCCCCCAATCTGCCAGAACCCGTCAAACAAAGTAGATTGCGCGGTGATTTCTAGCAAAGCACGGCCAAACTCACGGCTAGTTCCAGGCTCAACTTCTCCGCCAAGTTGTGCGCACATGGTTTGCTGGCCATAACAAATGCCAAGAACCGGCACCCCCAAATCAAACACCATCTGCGGCGCACGCGGCGTATCGGCGAGCGCCACAGAATTTGGGCCGCCAGACAGAATAATGCCATTAGGACCGGCGGCTTTAATCTTTTCTGGATCAATCGTGCAGGGTAAAATTTCGGTGTAGACACCCACCTCGCGCAGGCGGCGCGCAATCAATTGCGTCACTTGCGAACCAAAATCAATAATCAAAATAGAATCGAACATAACTCGTATTCCTCAAATATTAGCCATTAAGTTTCTCCGCCACAGATTATTTTCAACGTAATCTTGCTTGCATAACTGCGATGAAAAAGCCATCCGTACCGTCGCGCTCAGGTAAAAGCTGCAACAGCCCGTCTTTAGTTGGTGGGCAATCACCACCTCCAGCTTTACCAATTGTGTCAGCCCAGACATTCACAATATCAGCAAGTTCAATCTCGGGCGCATTGCCTAAAAACCTTTTGATTAAATGCGGCCCCTCACTGGCAAGAACCGAACAGGTGATGTAGATAATTCGCCCACCTGGCGCAACCATTGCCCGCGCCTTTTCCAACAAAATGATCTGTGTCTCTTTGACCTGATTCAACCGTTCGGCGGTGAGTTTCCATCTGGCATCAACCTGCCGCCGCCAAGTTCCTGACCCTGAACAAGGTGCATCAATAACCACGCGATCGAATTTACCGCGCCAGGTCCGATTAGACCATCTTTCTGCCACCTGCTTGCGTTCAACATTATGAATGCCCGCCCGGCGGAAGCGCTCACCACCCTGTTTCAACCGTTCCGCATTTAGATCAAGAGCCAGTATGCGGCCCTTATTCTGCATATTTGCCGCCATCAAAAGTGATTTACCACCGGCCCCGGCACAAATGTCGGCAACTTGCATACCAGGCCGAGCATCACACAGCATCGCGGCCACTTGCGACCCTTCGTCCTGGACGTCGAATAAACCACTCTTCCATTCAGGCAAATCTTCAAAGCGCGAGCGTTTTTCTAGCCTAACACCATAAGGTGAGAGCCGGGTTGGATGCCCTTTAACACCGCGACCTGCCAACTTGTCGCGAAGCATGCGTCGGTCTGGCAGTTTCAACGGGTTAATCCGAACATCGGTGGGCGCTTCAACCAACAACGCACCAAGTTCTGTTACCAACGCATCGCCAAGCCCAGCTTTGGTGTCATCCATCAACCATTTGGGCCACTCTAAGGCGACATGATCAGCCATAGCAGGGTCCATTAAATCACGGTTCACAAGCTCGGCAACAAGACTAGTTTCCGTTGCATTTAGCGGGGCTGGTGAGTGAGCATTATCAGCCGAAAACAAGTGCGGGAGTTTGGAGGCTTGCCGTTCCATTAACACTAATGCCACCAGCACCGTATTACGCGGGCTCGATGGTGCGTCAAGTTGGGCAAGATGCCAGCCAATGCGAGCAGTCGCTCGCTGGATTTTCCAGAAAAGTTCACCAATAGCTGCCCTATCACCAGATCCAGCAAAGCGGCGGCGTTGAAACCCGGCACTAAGCCATTGCGCCGCCTTCCGACCGCGAAATGCTCCAGCAGCGCCTGCAGCCTGCATTTCAGTAAGAATTTCTATCACAGCAGCGATTCTAGCAGCTGGCGTCATGGCCCGGTTTTCCACATCTGGCCAATTACAGACCGTAAATTATTTACCTAGCACCCGCCCAACAAGGATGAGCAAATGAAATAGTCTTTACCCTTTTGCATCCTGGGCCTATATCCCAGGGCGGTAGTTTGGTGCCTCACGCGTAATGGTAACATCATGCACATGCGACTCTGCTAGCCCGGCCCCGGTGATGCGCAGAAATTTTGCATTTTCCTGTAATTTGGCAATTGTTTCATTGCCCGTGTATCCCATTGCAGCACGCAATCCGCCAAGCAGTTGATGGAGCACATTTTCAACCGCCCCCTTGTAGGGAACTTGGCCTTCGATGCCCTCAGGCACAAGCTTTAACGGTTGAGATATTTCCGCCTGAAAATAACGATCAGCCGATCCACGAGCCATTGCACCTGTTGACCCCATGCCGCGATAGGATTTATAAGATCGGCCCTGATACAAATAAACCTCACCCGGCGTTTCATCAGTGCCGGCCAGCAGTGAGCCTATCATGGCCACATCACCTCCAGCAGCGATAGCTTTAGCAAGGTCACCAGAATATTTGATCCCACCATCGGCAATAACCGGAATATTTTGTTTATGGCATGCTTCGGCAACATCCATTATCGCGGTCAACTGAGGCACGCCAACACCAGCAACCATTCGTGTGGTACAAATTGACCCCGGGCCAATTCCCACTTTAACCGCATCTGCGCCTGCATCAATTAACGCCTTCGCACCCTCGGATGTAGCTATATTTCCACCAATGATCTGTACATGATTCGCTACCTTGCGGACCTCAGCCACTGACTCCAAAACTCCTTCAGAATGTCCATGCGCCGTATCAATAACAATAACATCTGCACCAGCATTAATAAGCTCCTCGGCCCGGCGAATGCCATCTGACCCCGCTCCTGTCGCGGCGGCAACCAGCAACCGACCCAAATCATCCTTTGATGCCAGCGGATGATTTTGTGCTTTTTCTATATCCTTAACTGTAATCAGGCCAATACAGGAACCTGCATCATCGACAACAACTAACTTTTCAATTCGGTGTTCATGCAGCAAGCGCCGCGCTTCATCCGGCGCAGTGCCATCTCTAACCGTTACGACATCGCGTGTCATCAAACCAGCAACGGTTTGGCTGAGATCAGTAGCAAACCGAACGTCGCGATTGGTCAATATTCCTATAAGGCGTTGTTTATTCTCAACAACCGGGATACCGCTAATCTGGTTCTGTTCCATCATGTCAAGTGCATGACGAAGCGGCTCGTCAGGAGCGATAGTCAGAGGATTGACAACCATACCCGCCTCAAACTTTTTTACCATTGCAATTTGCAGTGCCTGTTCCTCAATAGTGAAGTTTTTGTGCACAACTCCTATACCACCAACCTGCGCCATGGCAATTGCTAACCTGTGCTCAGTAACCGTATCCATTGCAGCAGACATAAGTGGTACATTGAGGCTAATTTTCTGGGTTAGGCGCGTACTGACATTAGTTTTAGATGGCAACACGGTTGAGTGCGCCGGCTCAAGCAACACATCGTCAAAGGTAAAAGCGTCACGAATTTTCATAAGGTGCCTTCCGTTCTCCCGGTGGCCCGGAAATATAAGCAAAAGGGCAGCAGATTGATAGTCTAAAACTGCACCAAATTACACTATTACCGTACCACCAGCCACAACATCGGCTGAAATATCTTCAGCCCGTCCGATGCCGTGAAAGCCAATTGCCAAGACGTAGCTTTCAACAGATTCTGACCGACTAGCCGCAGGTTTGACATGGCGTACCGTTTTAAAATTGCGATGCATTATATCTAGCAACAATTTTTCTGCACCACCGCGAAAACATTTTGCTAAAAAAAAGCCATTCTGATTTAAAACATTCAGTGCAAAATCTAATGCTGCTTCCAACAGTGCGGTTGTGCGCAAATGATCAGTAGACCGGTGGCCTGTAGTATCAGCCGCCATGTCACTTAGCACACCGTCTGCTGCCCCGCCAATGGCCGTCCGAACTTTCTCCAGCATTTCTGGATCAGTTATATCACCAGTGAAAATATCAGCCCCAACAATGCCGTCAGTTTCCAGCAAATCAATACCCACAAGCCGCGCTTTACCCTTGCCAAGATTCGTCCGGAGTGACGATACCTGCAACCACCCACCTGGCGCACAACCGAGATCAACAATTGCCATGCCGGGCTTAAAAAGCTGAAAGCGATCATCCATTTGTTCTAACTTTAGGGCCGCTCGCGAACGTAAACCACGAGATTTAGCTTCAGCGACAAAGGGATCATTTAACTGGCGAGTTAACCAGCGCTGTGACGAAACCTTGCGCCCTCGCATCTTTTTTGGCTGGCGCGTCAGCCCAGTCGCATTGCGATAGCTGCGCCCCGATGGACCTTTTTTTCCCGCTTTGCCATAGCCTGATCGATCTGCCATGAATGCTTATCGCCAAACTGGTCATATTTTTCAACCATCAATTCACAAACAAATAACCCATAAATTTGCGTTTGGCAGAAGCATGGTCTCTACTCCCAGCTACTTTATTTACTGTTCTCAAAGCTCTTTATGCTGGTGGGCCCAACTATTTCGGATAAAATAAATTACATGACTAACCCCATCTATTATGACCAGATCTGCCCACGTCTGCCGGTTATTGACCCGGCAAATAAACCTATTCGGGATGAATTTGCCAAAACGCTCAAGGAAAAATGGTCCAATAATAAACTTCATGACATCGGTTACAACGCTGATGATCTGGCAGCAATGCTGGCTTTCAGTCCTTATCTTCAACGCCTCGCCCTACGCCATCACAATGATGTTATCGTTAATCTTCAAAGCCCTAATTTTCAACAGATTGAATTGGCACGGGTAGCTTTCATCGACGAAATGGAAAACGCCAACTGCGATGCGGCTGCAATGCGTGCTATCCGGAAATGGCGCGAAAGATCAGCACTGGCAATCGCGCTAGGCGATATTGCGGGCCTATATGACATGCCCACACAACTGATATGGCTGAGTGACGCAGCTCAAACCGTTTTGAGACACACCGTTGGATACCTTTTCCGCTGCGCATCCAAGCAGGGCAAAATCAAGTTTTTTTCCAAGGATTTTACCGGCTGCGGTTGGACCGTGCTTGCACTTGGCAAATTGGGCGCTGGTGAGCTTAATTTTTCGTCAGATGTTGATTTAATTGCTCTACATGACACGAATAACGCTCCCTTAGATAGCCATGATGCTGTTCAACCATTTTTTGTTGCGATGACACGCGACCTTATCCGATTATTAAGCTCAAAAACGCGAGATGGCATTGGCTGGCGAGTTGATTTGCGGCTTCGTCCTGATCCGGGGGCAACAGCTGTCAGCATCGATTTGAACGCGGCAATTGGTTACTATGAATCGATTGCGCGCACATGGGAACGTGCCGCATTTATCCGCGCCCGCCCCATCGCGGGTGATCTTCAACTCGGAAATAATTTTTTGTATCAAATTCAGCCATTTATCTGGAGAAAGACCCTAGATTATACAGTATTGGAAGACATGAAAACAATGCTGCGCCGGCCACCACAAACAGAAAGCTGGCTTGGCTATAATTTAAAAACCGGAAAAAATGGCATTCGTCAAATTGAGTTTTTTACCCATGTTCTGCAGCTTGTAACTGGGGGCCGCGATACCAATTTACGAGACAATAACAGCCTGTCAGCTCTAAATGCACTGGCTGACGCAGGCTGGATCACACACGAACAATCAGATGCGCTTGGCAATGCTTATCACCAGTTAAGGCGTATTGAACACCGACTGCAAATGATCGGTGACAATCAAACTCACAGCCTGCCGCGCAGCATTGAAGATCTCGAAAAGTTTGCCCATTTTATGGGGCATGATGACGCTACCAGATTTTGTTTCGAACTTTCTGCACTTTTGGGTCGCGTTGCTCAGCATTCCGCACACGACCTTTTAGACCCACCGATCCAAACTGGAGATGGCGATAAGAGTATTAGAAGCGTCTTAATTGATGATTATGACACTCTAATTGGTTGGTTAGCTGATAACGGCTTTCAACGTCCCAAAATTGTCGCTGACACCCTATCAGGCTGGATGGCTGGTCGTATTTCCACAACCCGCAGCGAGCGCGCAAGAGCCTTATTAAACCGTCTCATGCCAGATATTTTGATATCACTAACTACAGCAGAAGCACCAGATGATAAATTTGCCGCACTGGCCCAATTCATTGAGGGCTTGCCAGCCAGCGTACAAATATTCTCATTGCTTGATTATAACCGGGATTTGACACGGCTTTTATGCGATGTGCTCGTACTCTCTCCACAGCTTGGCAATCACCTGCGCCAACATCCAACATTATTTGACCTGTTGCTTTACAAGGCATTTTTTGAACCGTTGCCAGACGCCACAATAATGATAACTGAATTGCGCGACAACTGCAAAAGCCTTCCTATTGAAAAAGCACTTGACCAGCTCAAAATAAAAGTCCGCGAATGGAAGTTTCGTGTTGAAGTACAGGCCCTAAGCCAGACAATTGAAAGCGCTGACCTTGCAAAAGGGCTTAGCGCTATTGCAACTGCAACTGTGGTCTTAATGCTGGACTTTGCGAAGGCCGATATGGTCCGACGCCATGGTAAGATTGAGGGTGAAGTTAATATTCTTGGCCTTGGCCGCCTCGGAACAAAACAAATGACGGTAAGCTCTGACCTTGATTTGTTGATCATTTATAAAGCCACGGAATCAGTTTTATCAAATGGCAAGCGGCCATTAAGTGCCCCCATTTATTTTACCCGTCTTGCCCAGACCATGGTCAGTTGGCTCAGTACAGCAACTGCAGAAGGCGTTCTCTATCCAGTTGATTTACGCCTTCGCCCAGAAGGCAAAGCCGGATCTATCGCGACCTCAATTGACCGACTAGAGACCTACTTTGCGCATGATGCTTGGGTCTGGGAAAAGCTCGCTCTAACCAAGGCACGGTTTATCGCCGGTGACGCCATTCTTGCAAAACAGTTGAACATAGCAATTGACAAAATAGTGAATAAGTCCCACGACCGAGGAGTTGTTGGCAAAGCGGTTGCAAGCATGCTCAATCGAATTCGTAAATCGCAGAATGAGCAGTCAAAATGGCATTTAAGAACACGTGATGGTGGCCTTGTTCATCTTGACCTTCTGATTCAAGCAATGCGCCTTGAAAACGGACATCTATTTAATGATACCGGACAATCACCATCAGACATTCTGGATAGGCTAGTTGCGGCTGAAAAAATAAACTCCTCCGATTTTACTGAATTAAACGCAGCAACAAGCCTGTTGAACGAAGTGCATCAATGTATACGCTTGACCTTTGGCAATGCGAGTCACATACCAAACACCCTTCCCGTAAGGCTGCGAACATTCATTCTGACCCGGATGGATCTTGCAGATGAAGACCAATTGGCTCTTTTATTAAATGCATCGTTGTATCAGGTGCATAATCAATTGCTCAACTACAGTAGGCTCAAAAAGGTAAAATAAGATAAACCCATACTAATGTTGTTAAAACGACGAAGCATCAACGTTTTTGGGACAGACTAAAAGCTCCTGCTAGATTTAAGAAGCAAATAGAAATTAACCTAACGTGATAGCGTGCAACATTGTCAATGATGTCGGGGACCGCGCTGTGAGTCACGACATTGTTAAATCGTTGTGTTCCCTATGAGAGGCAGGCGGTATGCTGAGGGCGATCATATCAACCTGGACCCTTTTTTTTGGTCTATTGCTGATTAATGCTGGTAGCGGTTTACAAGTCGTCTTGCTGGGAACACGCGCGCCTGAGGTCGGCTTCAGCAATTTTGCTACGAGTATTGTGATGTCAGGTTGGTTTGCTGGGATCTTTATTGGCTCAATAATTGTACCCAATATTTTAGCAAATGTTGGGCATGTGCGTGTGTTTGGTGCGATGGCAGCAATCGCATCCGCAGCAGTTCTGATACATATTGTTTTTCTGAACCCCTCTGCATGGGCAGCCATGAGATTTGCCAGTGGCTTTAGCTTTGCGGGCATGTATATTGTTTGTGAAAGCTGGCTAAATGAAAAGGCCACCAATGAGAACCGTGGTCAACTTCTATCACTCTACACCATAACAAATATGGGAGGGATGGGCGCGGGCCAGATGATGGTTTCGTTTGGTCAAGAAGGTGGTACAGGTCTATTTTTATTGGCCTCCGTCATGATTTCAATTGCTGTCGTGCCAATCTTGATTACAGCGAGTTCCGCACCCAATTATGATGCCCCAGAGCGAATTAGTTTTCGACGATTAATTCAAGTTTCACCCCTAGCGGTTGTTGGAATGACTTTGATCGGCGTAATTATCTCCATGATTTTTGGGATGGGTGCCATTTATGGAGATTTAATCGGTCTAAACAATACTCAAATTGGTTATTTCATTACTGCGATCACATTTGGCACACTTGTATTTCAATATCCAATCGGCAGGCTTTCTGATAAATTTGATCGGCGAGCTATTATTCTTGTTTCAGCAATTACTGCCGGTTTAACTGCCAGCATTGCAGGTCTTTTTGGTCCTGACAGTTTTTTTGCATTGCTGGTTTTAATGCTAATTTTTGGTGGTTTAATCTTTTCGCTTTACTCTCTGTTTATTGCGCATGCAAATGACTACCTCACTCCAAGTCAAATGGTGGCCATGTCATCTGGCTTACTTATGGTAAATGGTGCAGGAGCGGTTATAGGGTCACCCTTGGCGGCATTTGTGTTTGAACTCATTGATGTCAAAGCATTCATGCCAACGATAGCGTTTGTTCTTTTCGCTTTGTCAGGGTTCATTATTTACAGAATGAATGTTCGAAGTGCCGTTCCAACTGAGGCTCAAGGTACATTTGTTGTGATTCCAGATACGTCAACTGGTGTTGCGGTAAATCTTAGCCCAGAGGTTGAGTGGGTAATGGATCAGGACCAAGCCGCCGACGAAAACGACCCATTTAAAGACAACCCTTACGTCAAATAATGGGGTAGGTTGTGATCTCAGCACAATCACTACCTTTTAATACCTCTCCAGCCAATTCATGTAGCCCAATTCCCACTTTTTACTTACGTAACAAACTTGTTGTAGGACAAATTTAGCTTTGATTTCAATGACAATAATATTAAAAATTTTACTATGAAACAGTTTTTAAAGCCTTTCAAATGCACATTCTTCCTGATCACGGCAGTTTCAACAATACTTTTAATCGGGCTGTCTATAATTCTCCATACACCAACATTATCAGCTAATGATGGCAAGAGCCCGTTTTCAATTTCTGGCGATCTTAAAATCACCCACATAAGCGATGGCGACTCACTACGCAGCGGCAAACTGAGAATTCGTCTTTTCGGCATAGATGCACCAGAAAAAAAACAGAAATGCACCAACCTGAATGGTCGGCAATGGGATTGTGGGATTGCAGCACAGAAAGCTCTAAAACAACTGGTCGAGTCTGTGCCCAGAATATCCTGCGATCTAATGGATGTAGACCACTATTCTCGACTTGTGATGCGCTGTTATGCTGGAGAAATAGATGTTGCAGCGGCACTTGTTAGGGAAGGACTGGCGCTAGCCTACCGCCAATATTCTGGACTCTATAACAAGGATGAAAATGCTGCCAAAATAACTAAATCAGGAATGTGGGGTGGGTCATTCACAAAACCATGGACATGGCGACGTACTCAGTAGATTTTATAGCACAAGAAAGACTGCTGCTATCGGTATTCATTTTTAAGTTGGGTGTAAATGTCAAAAAAATACTAAAAAATGCCAAGTTCACGTAATTCTGCTACTAATTCAATTGGCATATTTTCATCATTATCCGTCTCAACATCAATTGGCGCATCCGCAACCTCGAGATAGCGCCAACCTTGAAAGATACGCACACGCGTTGGTGCAACAATAACAATTTCAGGTGATAGAACGATGCCACAAGCTGGACTCCCATCAGCACGCCGGGCCTCAACAAAACCAATAATCGCTTGGCGTGCTGCCATCACACCCTTTATAATCCAATATAAAGAACCACCATCGAGTAACTCCTCAGCACGGCGAGGTCGATTGCGCGTAATATGGACCAGCCTGCCAACATTGGCGATGCGCTGGGCCTGAAGCCCACGCAGGCTCTCAATCGAGGCAGTGCCAACCGATAATTTCTTGAGATGAATCGTCATAAACCATTAGACCGTAGGAGATTGCGACGCATAATGCATTTGTTATTTTGACTATATGTGAATCTAGATGTCGTTCGACCTCCCCTACAGTAACCCCCAGCTTACATCAAATATAGTGCTGCAAGACCAAGAAACACAGAAAAACCGACAACATCAGTGGTGGTTGTCACAAAAACGCTTGATGCCACCGCAGGATCAACACCGGACCGGAGCAATCCCAGTGGCACCAGCGTGCCAGTAAGCCCCGCTACAAGCAAATTTGCAAACATAGCAACAGCCATAATCACTGCAATTTCAGGATCGTTAAACCAAATAAAAGAAACAAGGCCGGCAAGACCCGCAAATACCAGCCCATTCAGCAATGCGACCAGAAACTCCCGAAAAATGAAATTACGTGTCGACACAGAGTCAAGCTGACGCAAAGCTATCGCCCTCACCGCAACAGCTATAGTTTGGGTACCCGCATTTCCGCCCATAGATGCCACAATCGGCATCAGCACGGCCAGCGCAACAAGCTGCTCTATTGTGCCGTCAAACACGCCAATCACCGCAGATGCCAAAATAGCTGTTACCAAGTTCACCACCAACCATGCAGTGCGCCCTTTCATTGTTTCTGTCATGCTTGAGCGCAGGCTTGCCCCGCCAACGCCGGCAAGAGCCATTAAATCTTCTTCCGCCTCCTCATCAATCACATCAATCACATCGTCAATTGTAATCATTCCCACAAGGCGGTTACGTGAATCCACCACACCCGCACTGACCATGCCATAACGCCGGAATAGAACTGCCACTTCCTCTTGGTCCAGATTAACAGGAATCAAACGAAAATCACCTTCCATAATTTCTAGGATCCGACAATGCCTTTGGGTGCAAAGCAGTTTGCTTAGCGGCACTTCACCAAGAGGTTTTCGCGCCGGGTCAACCACAAAAATCAGGTAGAAATCCAGGGTTTTTACCGCACCACTCCGCAAAAAATCAATGGTCTGGCCAACAGTCCAGAATGACGGCACTGTGATAATTTCACGCTGCATAAGCCGGCCTGCTGAGTCCTGAGGGAAAGAAAGGCTTCCTTCGACAAGCACTCGTTTTTCGTTGGGTAGTGCCGCGAGAACATGGGCTAGAGTATCCTTCTCTAGTTCTTCAACAATATCAATTACATCGTCAGTAGACAAATTGTGCAATTGACGCGCCAACGCTTTTGTCCCCATGACTTCAATAATTTGTCCGCGCGTATTTTCGTTTAAATAGGTAAGAGTTTCTCCATTAAGATGATCGTCAAGAAATCGAATTAGTGATGCGGCAATCCCAGCAGGCAGCCGCTCTAATAAATAGGCCTGATCAGCGGGATGCAATGGTGCCATTAATGCACGCGCACGTTGCGCGGCGCCTTTTTGCACCGCGCCAATAATCGCCGCTTCAACTTTTGGCGTTAATCCAGAGAGGAATAACCGTCTGCCATTGTCGTTATCCCTACGATCAATTTGTTTGTTATTTTGCACCATTGGCTATTTGCCACCTTTGCAAATCATAGAAAGTTTGCCGCTCATGACGTTTAACCGGAGATGGAGCTTCAAGGACAGCACAAAGCAGCAGGTCACAAATTTTTTAAGGTCGCGTTGCGAAAAGCTAGTGCAAAAAGCAGTGCAACTAAACAATGCATATCCATTACAAAATATGAATATACCTGATAAACAAATACAAACTCAACAGCTCCCCTCGTGATCTGACCTACTATCCCTAAAAATCATTTATTTACCTATAGTTGTCTTGGATCCAAGATCATATAAACCGATGCGGCGCATCGGACCATCAAAGCGCAATTCATGTCCGATTGGTGGGTGCGCACGTTGAGTACAATCCATCCGCTCACAGACCGAGCAGCCAACTCCGATTTCATCCAATTGGGCGGTTTTGGAAACGTCAATTTGATCAGCATAAATCATGTCTCGCGCATGATACAACTCGCAGCCAAGTGTCACCGCAAACTCAGGGGACTGAGCCAAGGTGGGCGACCACAAAGGTGGAGCTGTCCGCGCCACCATAAAATATTTTTGACCATTTGGCAGTTCTGCAGCTTGTATGAGTATTTTTTCTGGCGTACGAAATGCCTTGTGCATTGTCCATTTTGGACAGGTTCCGCCATGTGTTGCGAATTGCATTCCGGCAGCAGCAAGGCGTTTGGAAATATTACCCGCATCATCAACACGAATAAAGAAAAAGGGAATGCCGCGTGCATTCGGCGCATTTAATGTTGTTAAGCGGTGGCACACTTGTTCAAAGCTACAGCCAAACCGGCGCCCCAATAAATCAAGATCATATCTAAGACTCTTGGCCGAATCCAAAAAAGTCGAGTATGGCATCATTACCGCGCCAGCAAAATAGCCGGCAAGAGTGATTTTTAGTAATGATTTTGTTTGCAAATCCTGCACTGCATGATCTTCACAAATTTTATCTAGCGCCGTCTGTTGGCTAAGCAAAGCTAATTGGACCAAAAGATGAAATTGCCTTTGCGAGCCAAGCAGAGCCTCACTGATTAATATTTCACGGCGATGCAGATCATAGCGTCGAAGCTGGTTCTGCATAATTTCAACAGGCATAATCCGTACTCGAAGACCAAACGTTTCAGTTACATAAGTCGCTAAATTGGCGAGCGTATTATCACCCGTCAGGCCAAAATCATTCACAGATACAATTTTGGCGACGCGACGCAACTCATCAGCAGCATCCTCAAGTGCCGCAAAATAGTTATTGGCTTTTTGCAGGGTTGCGCGAACCTTTTCAATTGGATTGCTTATCTGCATGCTGCCACCATCACCAGCGGTAGCTTCCAATTCGTCCCTTACCTTGCGGTAAGCTTGAAATAACGTGATGAGCCCGCGCGCCGCCCCTGGGGCGGCGGTAATCATGTCTTGAATCTCGCGGCGTGGCACTTGTTCATCAGCCAACAATGGATCAGAAAAAATTTCCGACATACCTGTGGAAAGGCTGGCCGCATCATCTTCAGCAAAGTCCTTAAGATCAATGTCGAAGCTGTTTCCCAGACGCAGTAGCAAACCAACGGTAAGAGGGCGTTGGTTATGTTCTAAGAGGTTTAAGTACGAGGGACTAATCTCTAGCGCATCTGCCATTGCGGTTTGGGATAACCCAATGGTCTTACGGAACCGGCGTAGTTTATGCCCAACAAGAATTTTTTCTTGCATCCGATCATCCTCTCAATGTCCATCAAACGCCTGATGCTTGGATAGAAAAATCAAACCGACTAGGCTATCATTCTAATCCATTAGCGAAAATTGTAAATATTTTACAATTTTCAAATTTTCACTTTTTTTCTTTCTTTTTAAGTCCGCTCCTGCGCACGTTAATTTGAGAATAATGCTTTGGCCAAGCTACCCGCTAAAAAATTAAGTTGTTCCCGAGATAAGACAAGTATTTTAGGTCTTTGCGATGTGGAATTTTCTCGAATGAAAGCGGCTTGGGGGAGATCGTTTAATTCGCAATTCTACATCGCAAAGCTCGGTCGGTCAGGGATTTAACTTTGTCCGGCCCCCCGATTGATATTCGTGTCAAAAGCACACCACTTCACAAATGTTCTCTCTTTTGTTACGAGGATTGAGCAATTACCAAAACTATATCAGCAAGATTGGTACCGGTTGCACCAGTTATAAGCAATTGATCATACGTCCGCAGGTAGTCATAACTGGCATGCCCCGAAAGAGCGGCGCTGGCGGCGGAATGATCAAAATCATGCTCTGATGAAATGAGTCCACCGGCAGCATCTGTTGGTCCATCGCGACCATCGGTTCCTGCCGCAAGTATCGCCCAACGTTGTGGAGCTCCCGAGCCAGCGTCACGCATCGCTAACGCAAAAGCAAGCGCCAATTCTTGTGAGCGCCCCCCTTTACCGGGATTAGACATTTCAAGTGTAACCGTAGTCTCGCCTCCAACAACAAAACCAAATGGCCTTGCTGGGCTTTCATTTTGATTATGCTGTTCAATTACCAGCGCTGCAAGGCGGCGGGCCATATCGGTTGCTTCACCATCAAGGTCTGGCGCATCAAAACACTTGAACTCCGGCATAACGGACTCGACATAACTGGCGGCCGCCTCCCGGCATTGGGCATTACTTGCGATAATCCGCGTTGTGACTCGATCAAGAACTGGATCACCTGGTCGCACTGGGCCCGCCACATCATTAGATATGATGGACTGCAAATGTGGCATTACAAAATCCAGTCGATCAAGCTTTTTGGAACGTATTAACGCGAGCGCATCATCGAGCGGCACCGGATCAGCGACAGCCAGGCCACTAGCAATCGACTCTGGTGCATCACCCGGCACATCTGATAGTAAAAATTGGGTTATGCGGGCCGGAGCCGCCAACCGAGCCAACTGTCCACCTTTTAATCGAGAAAAAAGTCGCCGCACAATATTAATAGCATGAATATCAAGCCCGCTGGCGAGCAATACATCATTCAAGGCTATTTTCTGGGTTAGAGAAATGCCAATTGCTGGTGCTGGCAATAATGCCGAGCCACCGCCGCTGATCAACAAAAGTAAATGATTGGCTTCACCAAGCCCAGATACAAGACTTTCGACGGCATTGGTAGCATCTAGCCCACGCTTATCAGGAACCGGGTGGGCACTGGCGATACAACGAAAACCATCGATATCGCGATGGTTCTCATCGGTTGTGATAACAATACCGGTACCATCATACCCACAATTGCGTACCGCTTCAGCCATTGCTCCAGCTGCTTTGCCAAGCGCAATAACATGGCTCGGTTTTTCGTCAAGCTTACGATAAGCATCCTTGGTAATTCGATCAGGGATCCCGGCTTTGAGCGCCGCAGAAAACCCATCCGATATTACCTTTTCAAAATACATGCATGCCCCTAGTTCACACAGGGTCTATCAAGCTATCACCCGCAAAAAAGGCTCGTGCATTTTCAACGACTTTTAAGCCCATCGCGGTTCGCGTTTCCACCGTCGCTGATCCAATATGCGGTAGTAAAACCGTGTTTGGCGCTGATAACAGTGCAGGATTGATTGCAGGTTCACCCTGGAACACATCCAACCCTGCTCCACCAATGCGGCTCTCACAAAGGGCCGCAGCAAGCGCCGTTTCATCCACAACATCGCCTCGTGCGGTATTAATGAGGCAAGCATCGCGCTTCATCATAGCAAGGCTCTTAGAATTTATCACATGGTAGGTCTGCGGGCTTGCCGCACAATGCAAAGAAACAATATCAGCAACACGACACACGCTATCCACATCATCAAGCTGTTTTGCAGAATAATTAAACTTATCAGTTATTTGAGAACGGTTTTGAAATACAACCTCCATGCCAAAACCAAGAGCGGCCCGATGCGCGACTGCCTTGCCTATTCGCCCCATCCCAATAATGCCGAGCGTTTTTCCTTGCAAGGCGCGCCCCATCAAGTGAGTTGGACGCCAGCCATCCCAAGATCCAGATCGTAGCTCGCGTTCCCCCTCGCCGGCCCGGCGTGTCAGCATCAGAATCAGCGTCAATGCAAGATCAGCTGTCGCATCAGTAAGCACACCGGGAGTGTTACTGACAAGGATACCAGCTGAAGCTGCTGCCTCAAGATCAATATGATTTACCCCAACACCAAAATTTGCGATCAGCCGACCTGAACCCCTGGCACCCGCCGAGATAATATCGGCCCCTATTTTGTCTGATACTGTCGGGGCGATCGCATCATGACTAGAAAAGCCAGCTGCCATTTCAGCAGCGGAAAGCGGCGTGTCACCCTCATTAAATGTTGGAGAAAAATATTGAGAAAGCGCGGCTTCGGCTTCGGCCGGCCAGCGCCGGGTCACAAAAATTGTAGGTTTATCATGTTTTGTCATTTCAGCATTTTGCGCAAAAACGACGCGAAAGAACAGTTTTTTTTACCACTCGCCACCAGATAAAATAATTTAGCCTGAGTCCCACAAAGAACAAAAAATTCGCAAACTCATAATAACGAAAAGGGCGTTGCCAATCACAACGCCCTTTTCCCATACAAGTTCTTTTATGAGTTCACTTTTTGATCATGATCAACCAGGGATTTTGCCCTTAATACCCTCAACATAGTAATCAAGCGTTGTGAACAATTCCCCATCATTAAGGGTTTTTCCAGCAGGGACACGAACCGTACCAGAATTATCCTTGATCGGCCCTGTAAAAATTTTGTTTTTTCCTGATTTAATATCAGCTGCAGCCTGAGCTGCTGCCTTGGCGACATCCTCAGGCATATTTTCAAATGGTGATAAAACCAAATAATCATCTGCCATACCAACCCAAGTGTTGCCAGCCCAGTGATCCGGGCCATCACCTGTTGACCATTTTCCATCCATCATCTGTTGAATTTTTGCGATATAGTAAGGCCCCCAGTTATTCACTGAGCTAAACAATTGGGCTTTAGGTGCAAAGGCTTTCATATCGCTTGACTGACCAAAGCCGTGTACACCAGCTTTTTCGGCAGTCTGCAACATGGCAGGGCTGTCTGTATGCTGAGCCAGTATGTCCGCACCTTCGGCAATGTGAACTTTTGCTGCGTCAGCTTCTTTTACTGGATCATACCAAGAGTTTACCCAGATAACCGAAACCTCAGCCTTCGGGTTTACAGAACGAAGACCAATGCCAAAGGCATTGATACCCTGAATAACCTCAGGTATCGGGAAAGATGCCAAATAACCAATTTTGTTTGATTTAGTCATAAGACCAGCAACAACACCTTGGACATAACGGCCTTCGTAAAACCGAATGTTACCGGTAGCCACATTTGGAGACCGCTTATAACCAGTAATGTGTTCAAATTTCACATTTGGAAATTCTTTGGCAACTTTGATCGTATGATCCATGTAGCCAAAAGATGTGGTGAAAATGATGTCATTTCCCTGTTTTGCCAATTCGCGAATAACCCGCGCCGAATCAGGTCCTTCAGGCACATTTTCTACGAATGTCGTTTCAACCTTTTTTCCAAAATGCTTTTCAACATCCAACCGAGCGACTTCATGTGCATATGTCCAGCCATGATCCCCTGGCGTCGTCAGATAAACAAAGCCAACTTTGACCCTATCAGCTGCATTAGCCACTGTGACCGCTGTTAACGCAACCAAAGCCGAAAGGGCCAAGGTGGCAACAGCAGCAAACGAAAAGTTAGTTTTTATTTTCATTATTTCCTCCGTAAAAAATTATATATTTGAGTAAGAAAGAAGATAAGTTATTTAATTCCATCTATTTATTACTGATAAACAAACGCCCCAAACAGGCTGGGGAATTAGCCAATGCAAAATCACGATTACGCGCTATCAGTACCAACACAATGATAGTCGCAATATAGGGCAGCATTGACAGCATCTGTGATGGCACAGTCCATCCCCGCGCTTGTCCTGCCAGCTGCATAATTGTGATCCCGCCGAACAATAATGCGCCGATGAGGATACGCGAAGGAATCCAAGATGCAAAGACCACAAGCGCAAGCGCAATCCAGCCACGTCCCGCTGTCATACCTTCAGACCAGTGTGGCGTTAGCATAAGCGGCAAATATGCGCCCCCAAGTCCGGCCATCAGGCCGCCGAATGACACGGCGCCAAACCGCACCAAAAGCACCCGATAACCAAGCGCATGCGCCGAATCGTGGCTATTACCAACCGCCCGCAACACCAAACCGGCCCGCGTTCGGTTTAAAAACCACGCTACTAGCATAAGAACGCCAATTGATAGGTAGGCCATGATGTCATGGTTAAATAGCAAGTTGCCAATAATAGGAACGTCAACAAGAATTGGAATGGCAAGATTGGGTAAACCATCAACCGTGCCGCCAACATAGGGTGCGCCGACAAGCCCTGATAAGCCTGACCCAAAAATAGTCAGAGCAAGACCTGTTGCAACCTGGTTGGTGGCGAGGCCCAAAGCAAATAGCGAAAACACAGCGGCAGTCATCGCCCCGGCAAGTGCACCGGCCAGAATGCCCATGTAGGGATTTCCAAAGATCGACGTTGCTGCAAAGGCCGATACGGCCCCCATGAGCATCATGCCTTCCACTCCTAAGTTCAACACTCCACTTCTTTCGGCTACCAATTCGCCCGTTGCCGCAAAAATCAATGGTACCGAAGTCAATAGAACGGTTAGGATCAAGGCTTCCATTCTATCGCCCCTTTGAAACCGGCATTACTGCCGGACGCCGCCACGTGATATGATAACGGTTAAATATCTCGCCAGCTAGAAGCATAAAAAGCAATATCCCCTTGAAAACACCTGTCACCACCTTTGGCATGCCAAGCGCTATCTGTGCATAATCGCCGCCAAGTTCAGCAAGGGCTACAATCAGACCAGCAAAAATCACCCCGATTGGGTTTAACCTTGCTAAAAACGCTACAATAATTGCGGTAAAACCATAACCAAAAGATACATTTGGCTGAAGCTGGCCCATGCTAGCAGATACCTCAATCATCCCAGCAAGCCCTGCTGCACCGCCTGCAATTGCCATCACGCCAATCGTTACCAAATGCGGCTCAAAGCCGGCAAATTGGCCAGCACGTGGCGCATCACCCATTACCTTGATCTGGAACCCCAAAATAGTGCGAGATAACACAAATCCCCCGGCAACCGCCAACAACAACGCGCCAATAACTCCCCAATGCAACTGTCCCAGCGTGCCAACAATCGGCAAGTCAATCCTTTGGATCAGACCGGCATCACTATACATTTTTGTAAGCGGAAACCCAAATGACATGGGATCGCGCCACGGACCTCGCACTAGCCAGTCAATAAAGAGCGCTGCAACATAGGTCAGCATTAAAGAAACCAGGATTTCATTGGTGTTAAATCTAACTTTCAACAATGCTGGTATCATTGCCCAGCATATACCACCAATTATGCTGGCCAAGACCATTGCCGGCATCAGGGACATCGCTGGCCAATCCGGAAAATTCAGTGCCACCCAACCGGAAAAGATTGCACCAAAAATCAACTGGCCTTCAGCGCCTATATTCCACACATTCGCGCGAAAACAAAATACCAGTCCAGTAGCAGTAATGATGAGTGGACAAGCCTTTACAAAAAGATCACCAATTTGATCGGGACGCGAAATTGGCGCTACAAAAAAGGTATAAAGTGAATCAAACGGGCTAAATCCTAGAAGGCCAAAAATGGCGACACCAACAGCCAATGTCAGGAAAATGGCAACCGCTGGAGTCAGCAATGTCAGCGATAGGGGAATATGTTTGCGCGGCGTCATGCTAATCATACGCTCTTCCCTCCTACTGCATGGCTACCACCCATCAAAAGGCCCACTTTTTTAGCCGTAAGGTTACCCGCTGGTTCCGCATCAGATAAGATCCCATCATGCAGTACCGCAATCCGATGTGAAATCGCAAAAATTTCTTCGAGGTCCTGCGATATCATAACTATCGCAGAACCTTCTGCCGCCAGATCTAGCATCGCTCTACGGATAAACACTGCCGCTCCAACATCAACCCCCCATGTGGGCTGCGACACGATCAACACTTTTGGCACCTTGATAATCTCACGGCCAACAACAAATTTCTGCAAATTGCCTCCCGATAGAGATGAGGCCAGCGGGTTCGCCTCCGGCAAACGTACATCGAAATCTTTGGCTATCTCGCCTGCTTTGGCTTTCATGCCCGAAAGATCAAGAACACCGTGGCGAACCAGTTCAACAATTGAGTGACTGGTCAATAACGCATTTTCAGCAAGGCTCATTGACGGTACCGCCGCGTGACCGTTGCGCTCTTCTGGAATAAACCCCATGCGAGCGACACGCCGTTCAGCTGGATTTTTCAGACTGACATCCACCCCATCAAGAAACATCACCCCAGAATCACTCCCCCGCCATTCGCCAATCAATGCGGACATCAACTCACCTTGACCATTGCCGGCAATACCTGCAATACCAAAAATTTCACCCGCATTCGCGGCGATCGATATGTTACGCAAGGTAACAGAAAATGCTGACTCTTGGGGACGATAGAGATTTTTTACCTCAAATAGCAACTTGCTCTTGGCTGGCGCCTTTTGGCGTGCGACGTTCTTAACTTTATTGCCAATCATCATTTCAGCAAGCTTGCTGTTTGTTTGCCCTTTTATCGCAACCGAACCAACATTCTGCCCACGTCGTAATACTGTTGCACGGCTAGTCAGGGCTCGGATTTCATCTAGCTTGTGTGAGATAAACAAAACAGCTAGTCCGTTATCAGCAAAGCGCCGCAGCACCGAGAATAGCTGTTCGGTCTCTTGCGGGGTTAAAACTGATGTTGGTTCATCCATAATCAGTAATTTAGGGTCTTGCAGCAAACAACGGATAATCTCAACACGTTGTTGTTGGCCAACCGAAAGATTATAAATTCGTGCATCCGGATCAACACCGATACCATATTCTTTTGAAATGCTGGAAATGCGTGAAGAAAGCGATGCCATTGTTTCGCCCGGCGGCATCGCCAACTGGATATTTTCAGCAACAGTTAGCGCATCAAACAGAGAAAAATGCTGAAACACCATACCAATTCCAAGTTTACGCGCATGTTGCGGCCCGTTAATAAAGACCGGTTTACCATTCCAAAACAATTGCCCAGTATCTGGCTGCAACAACCCGTAGGCGATTTTTACGAAAGTTGATTTGCCGGCACCATTTTCTCCCAGAAGTGCGTGTATTTCACCAGCATGGATGCTGAAAGACACATCATCATTCGCAACGAAGTCTCCAAAACTTTTGGTAATGCCAACAGCTTCAAGAAGTGGCCCCAATTTTGAACAGCTTGAGTTTGACGATTTAGACATTACTCTTTTAACTTTCTTAGGCATAGGATCTATTGGAAGAACGCCTTCCGGATATTCATGCTGACAGGATTAAAAATAAAAGCAAACACGTAAAGCAATTAGACTTATCTTATAGACCAGGTTTCTTTTAAAAAGCGTTTGATTAAAAAAAGCTCCCACAAACGCATTGTGGGAGCTAGAAGTTAGTTTGGGTTCGGCTTTTTTACTTCGAAAATTCGGGATATGCATCCATGCCAAGTTCGGAGTTATCAAGCCCAGCAATTTCATCTTCCTCTGAAACCCGAATACCAAGAGTTGCCTTGATAACGGTCCAAACTACTGCAGATGCGACAACCGTAAATGCACCAACGATGATTATGCTGATTATCTGTGTTCCAAAACTTGCATCAGAGTTGGTAAGTGGTACAGCTAAAGTTCCCCAAATGCCAGCAATTAAATGCACTGGGATCGCTCCAACCACGTCGTCAATTTTGAACTTGTCCAACAAAGGAACGCTAAACACAACAATCACTCCACCAACAGCTCCTATGATGGTAGCTGCGCCAAGGGTAGGCGTAAGCGGCTCCGCAGTGATAGAAACCAGTCCAGCGAGCGCGCCGTTCAAAACCATAGTCAAATCCACCTTTCCATAAACCACTTGGGTCAATATCAAAGCCGCGATCGCTCCACCTGCTGCTGCCGCATTGGTGTTAGCAAAAATTCGCGATACGTCAGCAATGTCACCGACCGTTCCCATGGCGAGTTGTGAACCGCCGTTAAACCCAAACCAGCCCAGCCACAAGATGAACACACCCAGAGTGGCGATGGGAAGGTTCGCGCCAGGCATTGGTACCACTTTGCCATCTTTATACTTTCCGATGCGAGGACCGAGGATTAAAGCACCGGTCAAAGCAGCCCATCCACCTACGGAGTGTACAACAGTGGATCCGGCGAAATCTAGGAAGCCCATCTCATCTAAAAATCCACCGCCCCACTTCCAGCTTGCTTGGAGAGGGTAAATAAAAGCAGTCAAAATCAGCGTAAACAGCAGAAATGGCCATAATTTTATACGTTCTGCCAAAGCTCCGGATACGATTGACGCAGTAGCGGCGCAAAACATCAGCTGAAAAAAGTAGTCTGACCCAGTAGTGGCGTATGAGATGTCATCTGCTTTGTCCGCAGAAATACCGACCGCCTCCATTACCGCTACACCAATCACACCTGAAAAAACCCCATCAACTGACCAAGTTCCCAGCGGATACATTAAATTGTACCCCAAAACGTAATAACCAACCGCAGCTATTGAAAATAAAGCTATATTTTTGGTCAATTGCATCGTCGTATTTTTAGAACGAACAAGGCCCGCTTCTAACATGCAAAAACCACAAGCCATAAACATTACCAGAAAGCCTGCCATTAAAAATAAAAGCGAATTCAGTATAAACACGCTATGTTCCGGTGCCTGTTGCGCAAAGGCGGGGCTGGCTATTAAACTCAGCACCCCCACGACACTTACATAATTCAAAATCTTCTTAATCATAAATTTCTCCTTAATTGCGCGCTTACAGTGCGCCTTCGCCAGTTTCGCTTGTACGAATTCGCACCGCATCCTGAAGATCAAATGTGAAAATCTTGCCATCGCCAATTTTGCCAGTCGTACTGGCATCCTTAATGGCCTCAACTACCTTGCCAGCCATTTTTGCCGACACTGCAAGTTCAATTTTGACTTTCGGTAGGAAATGAACGGTGTATTCAGCGCCACGATAAATCTCGCTTTTGCCTTTCTGCCGGCCATAGCCTTGCACCTCGGTAACAGTCATACCGTTAATGCCAATTTCGAGCATCGCTTCGTGAACAGCAGTCAATTTTCCCGGTTGAATGATCGCAACAATATATTTCATAATCAGTCCTTCCTTGCGGTCCCGCTGATATCATTGTTACCAGCCTAAATTTGCCCTCGGCGCGGCCTAATTATAGGTTAGCACGCCTTGCAAGCATCAAATCGTGGCGGACTTTTGGGAGGCCCAGGCGCCGCCGATCCTTCGGCTTTAAGCCGATGAGGGGTGCTAACATCTTAGTAACCAAAAAAATTCTGCTAGTTTTGCATTATTGTGATGCAATTTTTGCAGCAGTCGATATGATGACGATACATATCATTGATAAACCAGAATCTTCAGGAATGGCTATCATGCGATTTATGACATCACTTCGGTTCATTGACGCGGTCGCTCGTGAAAAATCAATCCGCAAAGCTGCAGAAAAGCTTGCTATTACATCCACCGCACTAAACCGGCGCATTCTGCAAATTGAAGACGAAATTGGACAACCGTTATTTGAACGGCTTGCATCGGGTGTGCGGTTAAATACTGCAGGTGAACTATTCGTTCAACACATACGCACTCAAACTGCCGAGCTTGCTCGTGTTCAGTCGCAAATTGCCGATTTATCAGGCGTTCGTCGCGGGCACGTTAGAATCGGGAGCGGGGCTGACACGATGCGGCACTTTCTTCCAAAAACAGTGGCGGCTTACCGCGATGAGCACCCTGCAGTTACATTTGATTTGCAACGTCAATCAGGCGAGGAGGCAGAGCATGCGTTACGCTCGCTTGAGGTTGACCTCGCATTGATTTTTGAGCCAATTAAAAGCGTGGACTTTCAAACAATGGTAACAGCCCGACAGCAGTTACATTGTATCATGGCAGCAGATCACCCATTGGCGGAAAAAGCAGCCATCCGACTTCGCGATTGCTCAGAGCAAGCTGCCGTCCTGCCTCGCGCAGATGCCGGGGTTCGGCAGCTTCTAAATGTTGGATTGATTAGTCGTAACACAACATTAGACATAATTGCTGAGTCAAACAATCAAGAATTTCTTCACAACTATCTCACACAAGAGCCAGTTATATCGTTTCAAATCCCAATCGCGCTCCCTACAGGTATGATCGAAAATGTCGCTGGTGTGAACAATGTGGTTGCAAGACCTGTCGACCCGAGCGATGTGCCTGCGGGCATATTACACGTGGGCCAGCTGAAAGGCCGAGTACTCCCAGTTGCCGCAGCCAAATTTTTAGATACTATTATAACTGAGCTAAGCAACCGTTACAGTGACGATTTTGACCAGTAATCATATTGATTTAGGTGGCAACAATTAAAATGACAATTAATGAAGAACAGCTTTTGCAAGCACGCGTCGCTTGGGGCAATGGCATGATTGCAATTTCAAAGGCATATGACGAGTCGGGCATTAAACAGGCGAAAGTAATTGCAAATAGCTTTTTAGATAATGTTTATGGATTTGAGCTAGGACTAGTTCTTTTTAAACCAACTCTCAGCGGCGGTTCTCAGACATTTCGTCCAACTAAAGAAGGCGCCCTGTCCTACTTTGTTGGACATGACCCCAAATATCCATCAGATAATGGCTTTGGGATCCAATCCTGGCATGAGGTAAAATCAGAAACTTGCGCTACCTTTTTCGATGGAAATGTTGCGATGTGGATGGGCTGGGTAACATTAATCGGTAAAGATGGTCATACGGTTACAGTTGACAAAAGCTGGGGATACAAAAGATTAAAAAATGGCGCTTTAAAAATTATACTGCATCATTCCTCATTACCTTACAATTCGGGGTAGCATTCTCCAGCATAGACCCCTCTCAAATTAAAATCCTCCACAAACCTACTTTCTGACAAACGTATACCTGCGGCCCCGGCAGGCTCTTTTTTGACTTAATCCAAATAACGCACATTATGGTTAAACCCAAAATATGTTGATGATCATGTCAAGCGTACTGCCCAGCAACAAAACCTGAGGACCAAGCCCACTGGAAATTATACCCCCCAAGGTGGCCAGTTACATCCACCACCTCGCCAATGAAATAAAGTCCGGGGACAGCTTTTGCCTCCATTGTTCTCGATGATAATTCATTCGTATCAACCCCACCTAGTGTAACCTCGGCTGTGCGATACCCTTCGGTGCCGTTTGGCGTCAATTGCCAGTCATTAACCATTTGACCGAGCTTACGCAGATGCAAATCACTGCGATCAGCCAACCGTCCTAAAACGCCAGCAAGATCGCACAATTCGGCGGCAAGGCGTTTTGGCAAAATATCAGCGAGGCAGGTTGCAACATCTTGCCTTGGCTGCCTGGCCTTTCCATTGATTAAATGCGCACTTGCATCGTAGGCTGGGGATAGGTCTACCGAGACTGACTGCGTATCACGCCAATAGGACGAAATTTGCAAAATAGAAGGACCGCTTAACCCACGATGGGTAAATAGCAGTCCTTCTTGGAATGCTGTTCCGGCATAGGCAACCCGGGCATCAAGCGAGAGGCCCGACAATATCTTGCAGCGCTCAAGAAGACCTTCGTCAAAAACCAACGGCACAAGCCCCGGCCGTTGATCAAGAACATTAATTCTAAATTGCTGAGCAATCTGGTAACCGAAACCGGTGGCTCCAATTTTCGGTATCGACAGGCCGCCCGTAGCGATAACGAGGGACTGAACCCTTGCAAGGCCGACATCAAGGGTGATGTGAAATCCATCTTCGCGCTTATCAATCGCACTGACTTTACAATCCATACGGAGATCGACGCCTGCATTGTCACATTCATCCTTTAGCATATCGATTATATTTTGCGACGACTCATCACAAAACAACTGGCCTAGTTTCTTCTCATGATGGGCAATCTTGTGCTTATTAACCAACGAGATGAAATCATGCTGGTCATATTGACGAAGCGCGGATTTACAAAAATGCGGATTTGCCGACAAAAAGGCTTCCGGCGCAGTGTAAAGATTAGTGAAATTACAACGGCCTCCCCCAGAAATCCGAATTTTTTCACCCAACTTACATGCATGGTCCAATAGAAGCACCCTTCTGCCGCGCTTGCCTGCCTGACTGGCGCACATCAGCCCCGCTGCACCAGCGCCAATCACCATAATATCTGCATCAACCATCACATACCAGCCCGAGCAACACTAACCCTTCAAAGCTAGGGCCAGCGATCTATTACCCATACCCCAAGGCTAGCAGGCTGGCAATTCTTCACTGAGGCTTTATGCTGGCTATGAATAACGGGTAAAAGGCAGCATTTTCCATGAGGTGGCAAATCTACATCATTGAATGTCGGGATGGCAGTCTATACACCGGCATCACCATTGATCTGGAAAAACGGCTTGCTGCGCATAATGCCGGTAAAGGAGCCAAATACACCACCTCCCGCAGGCCGGTTCAGTTGGTTTACCGCGAAGGTGCGGCCAATCGGTCAGATGCAAGCAAACGCGAAAATGCAATTAAAAAACTGAATCGAAATGACAAATTAGCGCTTTGTGCCAAACAAGATAGTATGCAACACATCCAGACTGCAAAGTGAGCCAGAACAACCTTTAACCGGAAACATCATAAGGAACACCAAAAATCCACCCCTCGCGGCGCGCTATTGCCATGCTAGCGGCTGGTAAAGTAAATCCAGAGGCAATGCTGAAATAGCGCAAGGCAGCCGCAGCAATGATCGCATCAGCCTCATCTGCGTCATTTCCTATTGGAGCGAAACTAGGCTTGACTCCCTCACTGTTGTAAGCGGCCAAGGCCTTGTTTAAAAAAGCTGGATCTGCAGCAGCCTTCTTTGCCGACACCATGCCAAGCCGGTAGAAGTACAGGCTTGGAAAAATTTCAACCAAAACCAAATCCGTTTTACCATCAACAATGTCATCAAACGGCCAAATCGAGAGACGCTCTCCCAGATGCTGTCTCAACCGATGCAGTAACCGCATTCCAGCGAGCGAGCCCGTGGACACATTGTCCGCGCCAACCGCCTTAAATGTTGGAGATGGGGTGCGACCAGCAGCGTGGGAAGCAATCTCGGTAAGACGACGGCAGCTCTCATAGTAACGCGCTTTATAGTCTGGCGGCGCCAGATAATACTCACCCCACTTGGGATGACTAAACATGGCACCACCATATAGATCAGGCTGGTTGCAATTTACCTTTTCAACTAAAGCCCATAATTCTGTCGCCGTTTTTGGGGAATCCTTAGCACCTGGAAAATAACCTTTACCATCAACCTCTGCAGCCACATCAACACATAATTCAGCGCCCTGTTTAATTCTGAAAGGGTGCGCAAACGCAAAGTCTATTCCTGCCAAAACCGGTAACTTGTCAACCGCGGCATTGGCGTATTCAATTAGCAACTTAAAAACTTGACAGCGTGACCAGTAACGGCCGACCGGTGGGCTCATCCGTTTCGGCACCCCTTTCCCGGGTTTGGCAATAGCAAGCTGAAGTCCAGCATGGTGTTTTGCCTTTGCACCGGACCAATCAATACCAAGATAAGATGAAAAAACCGAGTCACTTTTCATGTGTGGCGCACTCATTATATGTGTTAGTTTCTCTCACCAAACACCTATTATCAAAGTTTCGCTAGCGTGTCCGATACACATTATCGAGCCCGCGAGCATTACAAATCCAGCTTATAAAGATGCCAACACAATACATTTCATAGCAGCCAGTCAATGCCATTGTCACAACTATCACCATCACAGAAAAGAAAACCTAGTCCAAAGGATGTGGATACATATGATTTGATTGTTCTGGGCAGCGGCATTGCCGGGCTCGCCGCCGCCAGACTGGCAACAAAAGACAACAAATCAGTGCTAGTCGTTGATAAGGGACGGCATCTTGGTGGGCGTGTTTCAACCCGCCGGAAAAATGGCTTTCTTTTTAACCATGGTGCCCAATTTGTCACAGCAAAGGGAAACAAATTTGCCGCATTACTGGCTGATGCTCGCAAGGCCGGCAGGTTGAAGGACTGGCGTATTGATCCAGCAAAAACGGTTCAAATCGGCACTCCATCAATGCGTGACCTACCACAATTCATGGCACGCGGTCTCGAAATCCGCCAACAAATTGAGGTAACCCGCGTTGCTCATATCGGCCCAAATATAGGGTTCTTTGGTGATGCCGGCTTGATTGCCTGTGGCCGGCAAGCCATTGTTAGCGCTCCTGCACCACAATCAGCCCGTTTACTGACAAACGTGTATCCAGATCTTGCTGCAACCGCTGAGCTTACGAGCTATGATCCATGTTGGACCATCATGCTTGGCCTTGAAGTCAACATCGGGCCGGTTGGCCTATCGCAAGAACAGTTTTTCCCATTACGTAATGAGCTGGCTGGCATTTCCCTTGCAGTGCCAGAACCCATGCGCTTTGCATATAAACCTGGCCTAATCACACCAACACCTGCTGCACTAACCATTCAGGCCAGCGGCAGGTGGAGTCAGCAATATCGCGATGAAGATCGACAAACTGTAATTGCCCGATTATGCGCCATTTGGGAAAAAATTTCTGGACAGCCTCTTCCCCCCATTATTGATGCTAACGCGCATCGCTGGCTTTATGCCAAGGTCACAAAGGTCGCCAATGAAAACGCCCCACGCCATAGCGATGATAAAAAGATGGCTATTGCGGGTGATTGGCTTACGGGACCGCGTGTCGAACAGGCTTTTGATAGCGGCACTGCAGCCTATCTTGGCCTGTGCTGATCCCCGATGGGATGTAAGCTTGATAATTTTTGTTTCCTGCGATCTCTAGCATAGCTAGCAAGCGTGGAACCGTGCTAGATAAACCAACCCATTAGCTAAGCGGCACTTTGTTTCATGCTTGACGTCTTAAATATTTCGATCCCATTTTTTGCCCTGATCTTTCTTGGATTTGGTGCTCATGCCACAGGATTTATTGATGTAGCAGGCGCACGTGCCATGTCCAAATTTGCTTTTTACGTCACCTTGCCGCCCTTTATGTTTCTGAAGATTACAGCCAACGACCCAGCCGCCATTCTGAATTGGGGATTTATCTGGCGGTATGAGAGCAGCACCATTCTTATTTATTTGACCGCGGCATTGATTGCGCAGCTTTTGTTTCGCCTTGGACGTTTGGAAAGCGGCATTTTTGGATTGAACGTTGCATACCCAAATTACGGCTATATGGGAATCCCACTTGCCATTCTAGCCTTTGGTGACGAAGCCGCCCTGCCAATAGCATTGATTCTGTTTGCCGATACAATTGTGCTACTAACCCTTACCGCCTGTTTCGTGTCTGGCAATGGAGGCGGACCGGTGGCCGCGATCAAACGCATTTCCTTCACCATGATTGCCAACCCGTTGGTTATTGCGGTTCTTGCCGGCCTGCTATTTTCAGCATCTGGGTTAATTTTGCCAAAAATCCCACAACAATTGGGCACTTTACTGGCGGGAGCCGCCGCACCGGTTGCACTTTTCGCCCTTGGTGCAACCCTGTTTGGACAGCCTGTTCGGGCCGCAGCCGCCGAAGTTTCAACCATATCTTTGCTGAAGCTCATTTTACATCCCCTTTTGGTAGCGCTGTTCTTTTTGGGGCTACCGGGACAGGAGCCAATTTGGGTGAAGGTGGCCATCCTCTCAAGCTGTCTTCCAGTTGCTGCCAATGTGTTTATGCTGGCAAATCATTACGGTGCCTATACTGGACGCACAGCATCAGCAATTCTTATGAGCACAGCTTTTGCCAGCGCCACTGTGCCGGTAATTCTATATTGGTTATTTTACGGTCAACATTGAATAAAATCGCACAAATTTAACTCGTGCGACATATCGTCTTTCCCCCGCCGGCTAACTATTGCCTTTATTTTACCCCGGACCATCTTATGATAATGTGGTCCCATATTTGGTCCCTAAAATGGCCGCTTACACCATTGATGAATTGTCACTGTTAGAAAGCCAACTGTGATTATGATTGCCGAATTTGGTCATTTTGCGTTGATCACCGCATTTATCCTTAGCCTTGCACAAAGCGTGTTGCCATTGTTTGGGGCTGCGCGCAGAAACATTCCGATGATGCTGGTGGCACCAGCAGCAGCAATCAGCGTTACGCTTGCCGTCATTCTTTCATTTTCTGCCCTTGTCTGGGGCTTCATTACATCGGATTTTTCGCTGGCGCTGGTGGCAAATCATTCCCATTCCACCAAGCCGATGATCTACAAAATTTCGGGCACATGGGGCAATCATGAGGGGTCACTTCTGTTGTGGATTTTAATTTTGGTCATTTATGGCGGGTTGTTGGCACTTGGTGGCCGAGCTATGCCAATTGCCTTAAAAGCGCGTATTCTCGCTATTCAAGGCATGGTTAGTGCTAGTTTTATGGCTTTTAGCCTGTTTACATCAAACCCATTCCAACGACTTTCGACAATTCCTCTTGATGGCAAGGGGCTTAACCCCATTTTGCAAGATCCAGGCCTCGCCATCCACCCGCCAATGCTTTATCTTGGTTATGTCGGCCTATCGATGGCCTTTGCCTTTGCGGTTGCCGCCCTAATAACCGGAGAGGTTGACAGGATGTGGGCAAAATGGTTGAGGCCGTGGGTTATAGCGGCCTGGTGCGCCCTTACCTGCGGGATCGCACTTGGGAGCTGGTGGGCCTATTATGAACTTGGCTGGGGCGGCTGGTGGTTTTGGGATCCAGTAGAAAACGCATCCTTGATGCCATGGCTTGCAGCCACAGCCCTGTTACATTCGGCCATCGTCGTTGAAAAACGGGGCCAGCTAAAAAGTTGGACCGTGCTGCTTGCAATCATGGCATTTTCCTTATCGTTAGTTGGTACTTTTATTGTTCGTTCGGGCTTGCTTACATCAGTTCACAGTTTCGCATCTGATCCGGCTCGGGGTGTTTTTGTTCTGATAATTTTGTTATTTGCTGTTGGTATACCGCTAGCCCTATATGCGTGGCGCGGACCACAGCTTTTCACCACTGCTGATTTTACTCTGACAAGCCGGGAAGGTGCACTTATTGCGAATAATATGTTACTCATTGTTGCCACTGCCATTGTACTGCTTGGCACCTTTTACCCTCTTGGTCTTGAAATGTTAACCGGCGCTCGCATTACAGTTGGCCCACCCTATTTTGATGCCACCTTCAATCCGGTTATGGCACTTTTAATGATGATCATGGCGATTGGACCGGTAATGGCATGGCGGCACGGCAGAACAACGCGTTTACGACCAGTTATGATCTGCGCCATCGTTGGTGGCGCTATAGCCTGCCTCGCATTGCTGTCTTTTGAGGTAGGCTTTGGCATTGGGCCCCTAGTTGCATTGGGACTTATTGGCTGGCTGAGCGCGAGCATCGGAGCTGATATTTGGCTGCAGCTCAGGCCTACCAAATCGGCCGATTTCAGCGCTAAGTTAAAACGCCTTCCACGCGATGTGATCGGCATGTGGGTTGCACATTTTGGGATCGTTATTTTCATGCTTGGCGCGGTTGGTGATAGTCTTTTCAATAGCGAACAAGTGGTGCGTGCAACCCCCGGCGATGTGATCAAAATAGCCGATCGAAACGTAACCTTTACCGGCATACAACAGGTTCAGGGGCCAAATTATCAAGCCATTGCCGCGCAGTTGGAATATCGCGATGAAGCGGGCAACTTATTTGCTGTTTTGACGCCTGAAAAACGTATCTATAGTGCCGAACAGCAAACCACAACTGAAGCAGCCATTCGGCCAACCATGCGCGGTGATGATTACGCCGTCCTGGGCGATGGCGATGCCCAAATTGGCTATGCACTGCGACTTTACTACAAACCTTTGATCAGCTGGATTTGGGGAGGAGCCGCATTCATGGCAGTTGGCGGGCTGATAGCTATTTTTGGCCGTCAACGCATTATCAGACACCAAAATGTCGCTATTACAGGCCTCGCTGCATCAGACTCTCATATGACAGCAGCCTCTCTATCTAAAGGCGGCAAAGGATGAGCAAGCTTCGTCTGTCCTTTTTATTACCCCTTTTGGCTTTTGCCGTTCTGGCACTGTTTGGGGCGATTGCGCTTTACAGCACATTATCAGGAAGCCGTGACCCAGCACAATTGCCATCGGTTCTTGTTGGTAAGCCAGCACCGCAAACAACGCTGCAACGACTAAGGCAGCGAGACCAAAACAACGACAACAGCGTCACACTGACCGAATTCCGCGGTCAGCCTTTGTTGGTAAATTTCTTTGCATCATGGTGTGCGCCCTGTCGTGCCGAGGCACCAGCCTTGGAAATGATATCAAAAGATATTACCATTTTTGGCATTGCCTATAAGGATCGTAGCGAAGATACGGCAGAATTTTTGCAGCAGTTTGGCAACCCGTTTCAGGCCGTTGGCATGGATATTGATGGCCGCAACGGCATAAGATGGGGCGTTTATGGTGTTCCTGAAACCTATTTATTGGACAGGAATGGGGTAGTTGTGCTCCGGCATGCTGGCCCAATTACGCGAGGTATCATCGAGAACACGATCATGCCGGCATTGGAGGACCTTGGATCATGACACTCCTCGCTTTTAGAACCATGTCCCAATTATTCCACCGCATAGTAAGATTGATAAAAGTCTATCCACCAATTATGCCAACAAAGCCGCTCAGGCTTGCGGCTGGTTTTAGTGTTTTTTTGGCGGTAATGATAATAGCGCCATTAACCACAACGGTATTCACAGTGGGAACAATACCAGCCATGGCAATCACGCCAGAGGAAATACTTGGCGACCCAAAACTCGAAGCGCGCGCGCGCGCGCTTTCAAAGCAGCTCCGCTGTTTGGTGTGCCAGAACCAATCCATTGACGATAGTGATGCCGATCTTGCGCGTGATCTTCGGATTGAGGTGCGCCGCCAGATTACCGCCGGACGTAGTGATGAAATTATCATTGAACAGATTCATCAGAAATACGGAGATTACGTGTTATTCAACCCACCCCTTGACAGGGGCACAGTATTTTTGTGGCTTGCTCCGATTGGGTTCGTCGGGCTTGGTGTGTTGATCATTGTGCTAGCCCGCCGGAACCATCCTGTTCCCGCTTCACCTGACCTTGGAGCCGCGGACCGCACTCGTATTGAGACCATGCTGGTTACCCGCAACAGCGCAAACAGCAATGAAAAGGAGAGGCAAAAAGAATGATTGAACAGATGCTAGAAAATCTGTCTTTTGCCAGTTTGCCAGTGATCGCTGGCACAATTATTTGCGGCGTTGGCCTGACGGGTTTAATGCTTTGGATCATTAAGCGTGGCCGCACGCACATGCAGGGCAGCGATCAAACTATCCAGCTTTACCAGCAAATTGATCTTTTACAGAATGAACGTCAGCAACGAGATAACGAGCAGCAGAATGGGACTATCAGCGCCAAGGAATACACCAATGCCTGCCATGAAATAGATAAACGATTGCTGGCTTTAACATTGGATATGGACCAGCAGCAAGGTGAACGCCAATCAATGTTAACGCCGCGCATTATTATGCTCAGCTTGCTGGTGCCCGCACTTTCGACCTTTATTTATCTTTGCCTTGGTAGCCCCAAAAGCCCTGACCAACCTATTGCTGGTCGCAGCGCCGAAATTGCCGCCGCTAAAGCTGGAGCCAATAAAAGCCAAAATGAAGCCGCCGCAGCGTTACAAAAGGCAATCAGCTCAACCGAACAAACACCACAAAATGTCGAAGCATGGCTTTTGCTTGCACAGGCTGCCGGTGCGGTTAATGACAGTGAAACCGAAATTCGAGCCTTACGTACTGCTATTGAGATTACGGAAAGCGAACCCAGCATAGTGGCGATGCTTGCCGAAGCTTTAAGCCGCGCTGCCGATGGCCAAATTACCGTGCCAGCACGTGCTCTTATTAAAGCGGTTCTTGAGGCTAACCCATACGAACCTCGAGCCATGTTCCTTGCGGGTCTTGCCAAATTTCAAGATGGCGATAACAAGAGTGCCATCCGGCTGTGGCAGAACCTTCTTGCCAAATCGCATCCTGACGCACCATGGATTTCGACTGTTCGCGATAATATAAAGAGTGCTGCCGAAGCGGGAAATATACCCCTTGATCCGTCAGACAACCTTCAACCGACTGGCCCCGATGCCATGGCGTTAGCCGGTGCCGCCGCAATGACAAAGGATGAGCAGAATGAGATGATTGCCGGTATGGTTCAGCGTCTTCATGACCGGCTTGTTGAAGAACCCAATGATACTGATGGATGGATGCGCCTAGCTCGCGCCTACAATGTGCTTGGCCAAGCAGAAAATGCACTTGATGCGCTTGCTAATGGTGCAAAATTTACACCTGACAACCTCGATCTTAAACTTGCCCTGCTTGAGCAAATTCTGAACATGGGAACCACAAGAACCGAAATTGAACGAGCAAAACTGGTTCTTGCAAAGGGTGAGAAGATTGCACCAAATAACCCCCAAGTTCTGTTTTTCAAAGGACACCTCGCGCAGTTATCTGGCGAAACTGAACGAGCACGCGAAGCATGGAAGAAATTGCAGGATATTTTGAATCCAGAAAGTGAAGCCGCCAAAGCTCTTAAAGTGGAAATCGGAAAATTGCCGAAACCAAAGAATTAAAAAAGCAACTTTTGAACCAGCCTGGAAGGCGGCATTAAAAAGGCTTTACCTAAAAAACATTACCACACACTGAATCGCCAATCCTACGCGGTAAGTCATATATCAAGAGTGGTTAAACGGCCGCTTTAAGCTTTGCCGCATCTTGCTTCACCGCATCAAATTCTGCGCGGCGGTGGACAATCTCCTCATCTGATAGCAGCGCAATATTGGAATAATCCTTTTTCCAATCTGCTGCACCAGACCAAATCAAGGGAGATTGCTGTGTTGTACGCGGCGCTTCCGCGGTAACCAGCAAATCGACTGCCATCCTAGCGGCCAAATCCTGTGATGCTTGATCATGCGGCAACCCTGCACCATTGCCAAGCGGCAAATCATTGAACAGCAATCGAGGTGCACCAACATATTCGATGATGTCCTTGGCACATCCCATAATTACTGTTGGAATGCCAGCTGCTTCCAAATGGGTAGATGCTAGTGCTGTTGATTGGTGACATACTGGACAATTTGGCACCATCACAACGGCATCGACATCATCTAACAGACAGAGTGACAATAATCGGGGGCAGTCTGTTTGCCTGGTAACACGCTGCGACCGATTTGTTGGTAACCCGTAAAAATTCCTCGAAACCGAGCCGATATGACCTGCATCGGCAAGGCGTAGCATCGCAGCAAGAGGAAAATAGCTACCCATATCTTTTGCGGTAGTGTGGGCTCGGTCAATCGCTATATGTGAGATACGCACATCAGGAAATGGGGATATTGGTTCAGCATAACTGATAAAAAACTTGGCCTTGCCATTATAGGGAGCGAGAGGTCCCTGATCACCATTTTCCGGATTAAAAAGTGACGCGGTGGTCACAATGCCAATTTTGGCATCACTTAGTGGCTTTTTAAGTTGAGCAATTGGCACATCATCTTGCCTAGCCCATTGATAGGGCTTTCCATATCCAAGGCCCAGATAATAGCTTTTAATCCGCGGCAAATAATCAAGTGGAGCGTTATAATCCAGACTCATACTGCAAAATCCTTCATCCGGGCTTTTATTCTTCACCTATATTCTTTCATGCTATGGGGTGGGCCGCCCCAACAGCAAGAAAAAAAGATGAAATTGCAGCCCTCAGATAACGGCACTATCGGAATTTGCTGCATAACAAATCAGCCAGCGGGCAATCGCAACCTGTTCGAGGGATTAGGTTGTGGAAGTCTGCTTTAAAAATTTTATCAAAAACATAAAATTAAATACAACAAATCATATCACTTACGACTGTTAATTCTAACTGTCCTTGCGAAGTCCTGACACAGGAACTTTCAAATAAACCTCACCATTCGGTTCATTGGCAGGCATATGTCCTGCCCGCATATTCACCTGAATGGACGGCATAATCAGGCTTGGCATCGCCAGAGTAGCGTCACGCTTTTCTCGCATTTTAACAAACTCTGCCTCACTCGCTCCGTTGCCAACATGAATATTCTTCAAGCGTTCCTCACCAACGGTGGTCTGCCAAGCAACATCGCGGCCATTAGGACCGTAATCATGGCAGACAAAAATGCGGGTCTCCTCGGGAAGTGAGAGAATTCTGTGTATAGAATGATAAAGCTGGGCAGCATCACCACCAGGAAAATCAGCTCGGGCGGTCCCACCGTCAGGCATAAACAACGTATCACCAACAAATGCTGCGTCACCAATAACATGCGTCATGCAGGCAGGTGTATGGCCCGGAGTATGCATTACAGAGACAGACATGCCGCCAATCGCGTACTGACTACCCTCATTGAACAAAAAATCAAATTGGCTACCATCACGTTGAAATTCAGTTCCAGCATTGAACATTTTTCCAAACACCTGCTGCACTTCAACAATTTGCTCAGCAATTCCAATTTTGCCACCACGTTGTTGTTGGATATATGGCGCCGCCGACAAATGGTCAGCATGAACATGCGTTTCTATTAACCATTCAAGCGACAATTGATGGGTTTCGATAAAATCAATAATCATATCAGCATGGGTGTAACCAATAGTTCCAGACGCATAGTCAAGATCAAGGACACTATCAATGACCGCACAGGCGTTACTGTTAGGGTCTCGCACCACATAGCTGATAGTATTGCTAGCCGCGTGAAAAAAACCTTCAACAGGGGGATTAACTATGTCTTGGCTGTATTTAGTAGACATCAACGAGGCTCTCTTTTTTTTCACAAATATCAATCGATATATTTAGATGGTCAGAGTTAGTAAAAATCCATTACCACGCAAATTTCTGATGACTTTTCCGTTAGCATTTGCAAGCCCATAGAACGTGACACGTTTAATGCGCTCCTTGAAACCTAGACTCAGGAAATACATTACCAAAACCGACCAAACACGCAAATATTTTCCAGTTGTAATTCCGCACAGTGCCTGCCAAACTTTTTTGCTGGGTTAACGCTATTTCATAGCGTCTATGCCCGCAATCGGTAGATATCCAGTTTTGATCCCGCAAAGCTGAATGTTTTTTTGATTTTGTTCTCGGGCGAAATGGAATAGAAAAAAATGCCAAAAGCTTATTGGATTAGTACATATGAGAAAGTCCTCGATGACAATAAATTAGCCGCCTATGCCGCCCTTGCCGGTCCCGCGCTTAGCGCCGGTGGCGGGAGGTTTTTGGCCCGGGGCATTCCGGGGAAAACCTATGAGGGCGGCTTGAGTGAACGAACTGTGCTGATTGAATTTGACTCGCTTGACGCGGCCATCGCGGCACACGACAGCCCCGGTTACGCGGCGGCACTTGCGGCACTTGACGGAGGGGCAATTAGAGGTATTCGCATTATTGAGGCGACAGATTAACCTTTAGACCGGTCCATTTTACAAAGGTATTTTAAAGGTGAGGACTTATCACAAAAATGGATTATCAAATAAAACCATTAACACGGGGGTTCGGTGCTGAGATTTTTGGTCTGGATCTCTCGGCGGGATTTAGTGACAATTTAGCCCAAGATCTTGTGGGTACATGGAATGATGCTGGCGGGCTAATGGTTATCCACGAGCAAAATTTGACCAGCGAACAGCACATTGCACTTTCACGACATTTTGGCCCACTGTTTGGCGATCCGCGAGAGACCCCACTACAAGACACAGTTAGCCGCTATATTCACCCTGATCACCCAGAAATTTATCGCGTATCTAATCAGGTTAGTAAAGATGGAACGCCAAAAGGGCGAAAAGGGGCTGGTACTTATTGGCATTCGGACGTGTCATTTCGAAACCGTCCAGCTCAGGCATCATTGCTTCATGCCAAAACTATTCCACCTGTGGGTGGAGACACTATTTTTGCCGATCAGGCCGCAGCTTATGACGCTTTGAGCGAGGGGATGAAAACCATTCTTGCTCCGCTTTTCGCATGGCATGATTTTGAAGTAGCCGCCCGTACGCAATATGCCAAACCCGTCGTGGTGGAGGGAGATATGAATGGGGCTAATTGCGCACGGCATCCATTGGTTCGTACCAAGCCCGAAACAGGGCGCAAAAGCCTATTTGTCAATCCTGGCTTCACGTCAAACATTGATGGGCTTGATGCTAATGAAAGTAAAGCCATTTTAGAGTTTTTATATCATCATTCAACTCAGCCTCAATTCTTGTATAGACATCGATGGACCGAAAAAGATTTACTGATTTGGGATAATCGTTCGATGATGCATTTCGCGGTGATGGATTATCCCGACGATGAGCCCCGTTACATGGAGCGTTGTACCGTTATTGGTGAACCGCCAGCCTAAAAGGCTGATATCGTATTTCACTTGAGATGAAAAGCATCACTTGATCAGGGCCAACAGATGCCGAAAGCTTACTGGATTACCATCTATCGAACCATCTCTGATGAAAACAAACTTGCCGCTTATGCCGCGTTAGCAGGACCGGCAATTGAAGCCTGTGGCGGCCAATATCTTGCCCGCGGGGTCGCAAATATCGCTTATGAATCTGGCGGGTTGGATAGGACGGTGATTTGTGCGTTTGCGAGTATCGACGCCGCGATTAAGGCACATGATAGTCAAGGCTACAAAAAAGCATTAGACGCACTTGGTAATGCGGCTGTTCGTGATGTCCGAATTATTGAAGGCATCGAATAGTTAAACAGAAACCCTGAAATCAACGAAGGTCAATTGCAGCGCCAACAACTAAATCAGCAAATTTGGCGCGGATTGGATCATCAATGGCGCATGGTCGTCTCGTTTTAGCATCAACATTCACATGGATAAATGTGCCTGTCGCAGCGGTTCGTTTGGCGCCTGCAATAAATAACCCAAGATGGTAGGTAACTGCGCTGGAGCCTAAATGACTCACCGAAAGGCCGATCTCTACATCACTCGGGTACGCAACCTCTTCAAAATAATTACAGCCTGATGATGCAACCAAAAAGACGGTGTCAGCACCTGCTATATCGAGAATGCTAGTTTCAATTAAAAATTTATTCACGGCTGAGTCAAACAACTCATAATAAACTGCGTTGTTCATATGGCCATATTGATCATTATCACGCCAACGGGTTGCAAATGATGCAAAGCGGCGATAAGCGGAGCGGCTTTGAGGGCAAGCCCGAGTTTCTTTTTCAGCCATCAGAGAACACCTATAATGTTTTAACAATCTTTTTGGAGGTTAGCATGCTCACCCCACGTCAAAAAAGCTCAAGATGGGAGATCAAAAATAGGCGAAAAAAAGTTAAATCATGTGTTTGGCGAGAAATGTCATCGAACGATCCCAAGCGGTTTGCGCGGCACTAGCGTCATATTGGCTGCGGTGATCGCAGTTAAAACCATGTCCTGCGTCATAAAAATACGTTTCAACCATTGGCTGGGCTGAAGCAAACGCGCGGGCCCCTTCTTCTGGGATTGACCCATCATGAATGCCAAAATGAGCCATGAAAGGACAGGCCACCATCCGTGATGCGAGAGATGGAAGCTCACCACCGTAATAGCTAATCGCAGCGGCTAGGCCGCTTGCTTCATCGGTTGCCACACGCCAAGCAAGTGACCCTCCCCAACAAAACCCAATAGCGGCAACATTGCCTGCTGATCTCACATGCTCAAGTGCCACTTTAACATCTAATTCACTATTAGGATCTGTCTCATCTTTCAATTGGCGCCCTTTTAAAACGCCAACATCATCATACTGAAGAGTAATGTCCGGCTTAATGCGATCGAATAAAGCAGGTGCAATAGCGAGATAACCGGCAGTTGCAACACGGTCAGTCACCTCTTTGATGTGCGAGTTGACACCAAAAATTTCTTGAAGAACTACAACACCGCCTTTAGATGGCCCCTCAGGAGCAGAGAGATAAGCTGAAAATTCATGCTTGTCTGATGCGGTAAGACGTATCATAGATCCCATAACAACCTCGTTTCATTTTACCGTCATACGACTGAGTAACAAAATCTGTCCACAAAAATAATCGAAACTCAAAGAGCCTATTTTTGATGATAATTAACTAAAGCAGACTATCATACCACTGCAATATTGTCAGTAGCCACACAATCTCCATTGGTTTCATTTATTGCTTGAAGAGGCCTAAAGCACATAAAATATTCGGCATTCATTAATTATCAATGCCATTTATCTTTTGGGCTATCTTTTTTGATCTGCACGTTAATCATTCAAACCAAGCCGCTTAAAATATAACCTTAATTTCAATGTATCTAAATGGGAGTGCTTTATGCAACAAAGACAGATTGGTAAAACAGGACGAAAAATCTCAGCGATAGGCATTGGTGCCATGTCATTTACCAATTTTTATGGCGAAACATCCGAAAACCAATCACATGACATACTAAAAACCGCCCTAGATTATGGAGTTAGTCATATTGATACGGCCAATGTATATGGAAGCGGGCTGGCTGAGCAGGTTATTGGGAATTTTCTGAGAAAGCAGGGCACGCAAAAGGACAAGATGTTCCATATCGCAACAAAGGCTGGAATAAAACGTGATAAAGATACAGGTCGCCGTTACTTCGATAACAGTCCCGCCTATCTTCAAGCCGAATTAGACAAATCACTGGCGCGCCTTGGGCTTGATCATATCGATTTATTCTACATACACCGCCGTGATCCCAACACTGACATTGAAGAAGTGACCGAAACGCTGGCAGCAATGGTTAAAGCAGGAAAAATTGGGGCTTTTGGCTTTTCTGAGATATCTCCAACAACGCTGTATAAGGCTGCTGCTATTCATGAAGTAGCCGCCGTTCAATCCGAATATTCACTTTCTGTTCGTAGCCCCGAAATGGGGCTTGTGCAGGCAACCGCAGATTTAGATGTATCCCTTGTGGCTTTTTCACCTGTCGGGCGATCGCTTCTAACTGACAGACCGCATTCGTTTGAAACGGCTCAAGCAGCCCCCTTCCTGAAGCCCAATCCACGCTTTAACAAGCCAAATTTATCGGCTAACATTGCAGCAACGGTGGGGTTTCGAGAGCTAGCCAAAGAAATTGGCATGAGTGCAGCTGCACTTGCGATCTCCTGGTTGTTGCACAAAGGCCCTCACATCATCCCGATCCCAGGCACGCGGTCAGTCAATCATTTCCGTGAACTTTGCAGTGGGGTAGAAAAACGTCTTTCGGCAGAAGACATGAGACGTATTGAAACTGTTCTACCTATCGGCTGGGCACATGGTGATCGCTATTCAGTGGCACAATGGGAAGGTGCTGAACGCTATTGCTAACCACTGATTAAAACATAAAAATGCCGGGACGAGTCAACTGTTTGCCCCTCAGGGAGTCTTTTGTTAAATTTAAAAATAGAATTGAGTGAAAGAGGACATCAGCATGCCTAGTTTCGATATTGTCAGTAAAGTTGACAACACAGCAGTTGAAAATGCGCTCGCCGGAGTCACCAAGGAAATGCAGGTACGCTATGACTTCAAAGGAAGTTCATGTGAAGTATCGCTTACCGATGAAGCCATTCTGATTAAGGCTGATGATGAACTGAAACGCCGCCAGGTAGAAGAATTAATTGTTACCCACCTAACCCGAAAGGGTGTAGACACTAAGGCATTGGAATTTGAAAAGCCTGAACAGGCGGGCGGTAACGCAATTCGACAAACAGTCTTGGTTCGTCAAGGCGTGCAGCGGGACGTTGCACAAAAAATTGTAAAAACAATTAAGGGCGCCAAATTGAAAACTCAAGCCTCGATCCAAGGCGATGAAATACGAGTCTCGGGGAAAAAGCGGGATGATTTACAAGCCACGATGAATATGATCAAGGCCATGGATCTAAATTTGCCGCTACAATATGAAAATTTTCGCGATTAAAACAATAGTTGGCTAAAATCGTTGGCCCCGATAGCCTTTTCCTGAGCATAGTTCATTAGCTCTGACAAAAATAGCTGGGCCTAATTCGCCTCAGAGCTGGCCTTATCTTCGAGAAAATCCAGTGGCCCAGCCGACCCAAGGCCAAGGCGCGTTGTCTCGGTTTCAATAACGACATCGGGGGTTACATTGCCGAGATTTACGTCTGGCCCAAATGTTTTAACTAGAAATTTTTTACCAGAATAAATCTGCACCGTGGTGCTGCCAACGCGCGGCGTAGCTAGCTCAAAAATACAACGGCTGATATCCACCTGCGCGCGCAGTGTTTTTATCAAACGTTCGTTTGGAGTGCCACCATGCATCAGCTCAGCTGCCTCAATTAGCGCAAAATCAGCACCCATTTCCAGCACATCATTCACCTCATCAATAATCGCTGTAATTGATGAGCTTTTGAGTTTGTCACCGATCTCCCCAACCGGGGTCATGCCATGCTGACGGATCATATCAAAAAGCTGTTGCCGCCACCCTTGGCCCAGTTGAACCATATTGTCTGAGACCTCAACAATATCAAAGCCAACTTTGCGCGCCTCAACTAAATGCTGTGGCATCGCCTCTATCCCCATTGTATGAAGCACATATTCCTGAAACTGCCCACCTAAAAACGGACGAATATTATGCTCCCTTAGCATCTTTATTTTGGCTAAAAGATGCGACTTACTAAATAGCCGTGATGTCCCAGTAGCAATCTTAAAAAAGTCGATATAATGGCCAGAAACCTCGATCAGATCAGCAAGGCTCGCTAATCCCAATTGATAGTCTGACACCATTGTAATACCAGATTTCCGCGGCTTTTCATTGGAGCGACGACTATCTAGGGGTACAAAATCAAAGGCAGTTTGAAACGACATAGCCCACCACATCGATAAAAGAACAGCGACAGATCTGCTCGCATATTTAGCTTGTGATATTTATGTTAGGCGGTTTACGGTTCATTTCCAGTATAATTTTTGTTTGGGGTTAGAGAGCCCGGGTATTAGAAATATCACACTGCTAAAAAAGCCCTCTAATCATAAACCTCGATCTCTTGGAGTTGCCACAAGTGCTACACAACAGTAATAAAATTGATACAACCTGCCCTAACACAATGTAGGAGACTACTTTTAAGGTTTTAATATTCAAATTTTAAAGTGGGTATGACACCTCAATCGGAGATACAAGATGCCTTAAGGGATGAAAATATGAATTTAAAGAATTTAGTCATCGCACTTAACGTTCTTTTATTAATGCCGTGCGCATGGTTCTTTATTGGACACGGCACACCAAAAAGCGTGACACTTTGGAGTTCAGCATTATTCTGGACTTTGGCACCATTAGTAAACTTTTTCTACATTTTCAAAAAGTCATGAGCTATTTTTATTACAATTTATATTTTAAAACATGATCTTATCCCGACACTATACCCCCATCAACATTGATCACCTGACCCGTGATATAGCTGGCATCTTCGCTTAACAAGAACCTAATTACAGCGCTTACTTCATGTGCCGTTCCAATTCGTTGAACCGGTATTTCTTGCTCAATCGCCTTCTGACCGCGCGATTTGACAAGATCGCGGATCATTGGTGTGTCTATAATGCCAGGCGCAACGACATTAACCAAAATGTTTGGTGCTTCGCGACGCGCAAGTGACCTAGCCATGCCAACAATTGCGCCTTTGGCGCCACTATACGCGGTGTGGAGATAGGCGCCTCGATTAAAAGCAACCGAACTGCATAAAACAATTCTAGCGTTGCTGCTTGCACGCAATGCTGGTTTTGCAGCTATGAAGAGAGAGTAAAAATTGCGGACATTGGCGTTTATAGACTGATCGAAGACATTTTTTGTGTCACCAATAACAAAATTGTCTGGCTCAAAAGTGCCCGCCAAATGCACGAGACCATACAATGCTTCGACTCCCTTAAGAGCCTCCACAGCACTTGTTTCATCAGCCAAATTTGAGGGGATAATCGTAAGATTCGGAGAACGTTGTGTCATATTTGAGAGGGTATACAAGCCACTGGCATCTTGATCAATCGCAATTACTTTTGCGTTAGCTTTAAGCAGCATTTTGACCAAGCAACTACCGATACCGCCAGCAGCGCCTGTTACTA
>CACEJY010000007.1 GCA_902559985.1 uncultured SAR116 cluster alpha proteobacterium
ACACTACAGCTCATAAATCCGAAAGCTTACGCGGTTCACATAACTCTTTTTAGTGGCTTTGCTTTCTACCCCAGCAGCTTTCTCGTTGAGGTGACACTGAAACTTTTTATAGCGAACGTAATTTGGATTTTGCTTCACTTCTTTTGGCTTTATGCGGGTGTTATGGTCAATCAATTGGATCTGCCTGAACGAACTCAAAGGGTTATAAACTTTATAATGGCTGTCTGTTTGTTGGTGGTGGTAGGCCTTTCTATCTGGTCAATGCTAAGCTAAGCTCAGCTTTTAACCATTTTAGCAATTCAATTTCGATGAAACAGAAGGATGTAATTCAGACGACGCCTTGTTTTAACAATTATATCTACCACCGTAATGATATGCCTGTTAGCTGTCCTGACCGTGGTATGAAAGTGTGCTTGCGGTATATTTGACGGGTCTCTTCACAGTGTTTTTTCTTTATGACCTCGTGCTGGGTCAACTTAAGGACTCTGGCCAAAACTCCCCATGTTGTAAAACCCTAAAGCGATTTTTTGAGATCTCTGCACTCTCCAGCGCTCTATTCAAACGATGGAGCGGCTCATCCATTTTTTCGAGGGTTAACTTGAACGTTCCCCAGTGTATGGCAATCGCGCGCTTGGCTCCTAAATCGTTAAAAACCATAACTGCTTCCTCAGGATTAATGTGTGCAGACTTCATAAATTCCCGCGGTTCATAGGCCCCAATCGGAATTGCGGCCAAGTCTGGATTTCCAAGTCTATTGGAGACCTCTTTGAAGTCATTAGAATATCCAGTGTCACCGGCAAAATAAAATGAAAAACCTTCCCATTGTGTCATCCAGCCGGCCCACAAAGTTTTGTTTCGATCGAAAGCAGAACGCTTGGACCAATGTTGTACTGGTGTCGGTTGAAAGGTGGCACTTTTAATTTTAATGGATTGCCACCAATCGAGTTCTGTTACGTCATTTGCGCCCCAGTCTAACAGTAGTTTTTTTAGCCCAAGAGGAACTAAAAATCTTACTTCAGGTTGATATATAGCGATTTCTCTGATGCTTTGTTCATCCAGGTGATCATAATGGTTATGGCTGATAATAATTACATCAAGCCGAGGTAATTCAGGTATTGTAAATGGTACGGATGTGATGCGTTTTGGGCCCATGAATGAAAATGGTGAAGCATAGTTTGAAAAATGCGGATCAGTCAGAATAGTTAAATTTGAGTGGTTTATCATTATGCTGGCATGACCAACCCACAAAACGTTTTCATTAAAGTTTTGCAGTTCATTAATTCTGCTTTTGAGGACTGGAAAACCAGTGATTTCCCATTTATCATCTGGCCGACCGAAATATTCTCCAAAAAAATCAAAAAGGTCGCCAAAGCTCTTGTCATGCCGGTCACCAGCAGGGTGCTGAAATCGCTTTGTTGATTTGTTAAAATTTGGCGAGTCAGACAGCTTATTTACCCTATTTTCGTGCTGCATTGATGATAGGCCAACAGCTTTTGTACAAGCTGAGAAAGGCAAATATAATAGTGATGAAATAGATTTGATTAAGAAATTACGTCTATTGAACATTTTTTACCTAAAATATTTTTGTGATCAATATCGAACACATCTCTATCAACCAGGCTATGACATGTCATGCTAGCCAGTCATTCCAAAGTGCAGTTGGGTATCGAACAGCCAATGTTATTATGTCAACATAGACCGATTGCGCTGCCAAGCCGTAAATTGCAACAAAAGTACCGGCAGCGCTAAAACCATGCCTACGGCACCTGACTCCATGCCGGGTGCCACGACCAGGATTGAGGCTAAACCTAACAACCAGCGATGCCATGGCCGCATTTCTGCAACGAAATAGCCAGTGAGCGCCGCACCCAACATAACAACACCTAAAGCGCAACCGCCAGTGGCGATGAAAAACTCTTCCCAAGTGAAACCATCTAATACCAGCAGCATTGACGGCGCGTACATGAACACGAACGGCACGAGAGCTTTAGCTGCACCAAGCCTGAAAGCGGTATTTCCGGTCTGCATCAGATTCGCCTGCGCGATAGTGGCACCAGCGTACGCTGCCAATGCCACTGGAGGTGTAATATCTGCCAAAACGCCATAATAAAAGACAAAGAAGTGCGTTTGCATCGCGTCAACACCGAGTACGGCCAAGGCTGGGGTCGCCATCGTAGCCAAAACGAGATAGGTCGCTGTGGTTGGTAGTCCTGCTCCCATTACAATACAAGAAGCAGCAACCAGCACTAATGTCATGAACAAAGTCGCAGATTGCACCGTAAGCAGGCCAGTTGGGTCGATTGCACTCAACAAAGTACCAAAATCTAATGCGAACGCATTGACCATGGCCGCAATATTAAACGGTGTGCCTGTAACAGTCAGAACACCAATAATGATTCCAACGGTTGCGGCGGCGGCTCCCACCGAAAGCGCGTATTTACCACCCATTTGAAAAGCGTCAATAAAACCGCGTAAGTTGATTGCATCGCACCCGATATATTTTACAACTTTCTCTTCATTCATGTTCAACTGGGTGCGAGCAGCCCACCCAACAAATGACTTGGCAAAGCCCATTACCAAGGCCGCGCTGATTGCCCAGAATGCCGCCCAATAGGGTGTAGATCCGGAGAAAATCATGTAGATTATGCTGAGAAACGGGATGATGGTCAGCCAACGCCGGGAAAGCGCTTGCCTGAGCTTTGGAATCTCTTCATCCCGAAGACCCCGAAGCCCAAGCCGCTTGGCCTCAAAATGGACCATAGTCAAGACACCCAGAAAATGCATGGTTGCCGGGATGATTGCCGCTAGAATGACGTTTTTAAGGGGGATTTCCAGGAATTCAACCATCAAGAACGCGGCTGAGCCCATAATTGGTGGTGTAATCTGCCCGCCAGTGGATGCGGCAGCCTCCACTGCACCAGCAAAGTGCGGTTTATAACCGATGCGCTTCATTGTCGGGATGGTCAGTGAGCCAGTCATCACAGTATTTGCAATTGAAGATCCGGAAATCATACCCATCATGCCCGATGCCAGAACACTAACCTTCGCCGGCCCCCCCGCAAAACGACCCGCTACACAATGCGCAATATCGATGAAAAGCTGGCCCAACCCGACCCGGATCGCAACCATGCCAAACAGAACAAAATGGAATACATATGTGGCGACCACGAAAACGGGGCGACCGTTTATCCCCTCTCCTTTCAAATACAGGTGGTCCATTAGTGCTGGCCAACTTGTACCTGGATTAACCAAGGGATACTGAAAATAAATGCCAAATAGCGCGTACATGACGAACAAGTTGGTAATAATAGGTAATGATATTCCTGAGGTTCGTCTCGCCGCTTCAACAACAATTAACACCAGTGCTGTACCCATCATTATATCAATGAAGTGTGGATCACCAATCCGGAAGTTGAGCTCAAATAGGATATCTCCCATTCCCTCGTATGTCACAGCCACGTATAAGGACGAAATACCGATCAGCACAAACAAAAACCAATCATAAAAAGGAACACCACCATGGCGTGATGCATCGTGGGCTTTGGCCTCAGCGCTTGTTCGGTGGATAACTCCGCGGATTAACGGTTCCACCGAAATTAGAAGTGATAAAAAGCTGACCGCCGTGATCAGTTTAAGGCCGTTGTTATCGATCCCCCAGGTTAAATCACCGATACCGCCACCGAAGTAGTAACCAACGGCGAGAAAAATCATGATTACGACGGGCATACGCCGCCGCGCTTCGATGGCCATGGCCAACATCATCACCGCCGCACCAATCCGTATTGCGGGCGGCGCACCATTTTTACCCCACAGATTTTCATCGATAAGACCAGTGACAACACCGGCCATATGCAAGGCAAACAATGCTAACATGGCGACAAGCACATGATCAGTTGTAGCTCTTTCAGGAATGTCACGCGACGCGCAAAAACGACGCGAGAAATGCACTATAAGAATAAAGTAACTGAACAGCACCATCGCTGGAAGGGTGCCCATCATGCCGTATACAAAAAGCGTTGGGACCCCAATTTTGACGAGATCCGGCCAACGAATTGAAAGACTTGCAGTCGGCGCGATTTGGCCAATACCATCAACGCCACGATGCGGTGTGTAAACTAGATAAATTAGCCCCAGCACAAACGCCAGGTGAAAGCCTACATGCCAGTGGTGCGTCAACACACCAAAACCGGCAGTGTAATAATGAAATAATGAAAGTAAAAACAGTAGGCCTACGACCATCCACTTAGCTAAGGCATAAGTGCTGCGAAATTGCATTTCCGGATCGTAACGTTCTTCAAGCTCCTCGGCTTTTTTATAATCAATAGCAGACTCTGCCATAACCGATTGCCTTCCTCGTGGCGCATGTAATCATAAGTGGCACATGTAATCATAATCAAAAAATTGTGAATTAAAAACTGGAGACGCTTTTGCGCCTCCAGCATGTTTGTTTATTCGGTGATTATCTTGCGCCAACTTCCTTGTAGAATCGTTCTGCACCCTTACAAAGTGGGATTGGCACGCCATCAAAGGCTGTGTCTAGGGTCATCGTTTTTCCCTTGGCATGACCATTTGCAAGGACCTTGGCAGCTTTCTTATTGCCAAAAAGCCCCTTCACGACACCATATTGTACATCTTCAGGGATGTTGTTGCGTGACACCCACAGTGCACCTACTGCAACTGTCTCAACATCACTATCGTTACCTTTGTATGTGCCACCTGGAATTACCGCCTTGGAGTAGAACGGCGCTTTTTTGATAAGCGCATCGCGCGCTGCACCAGCTACTGTCACGACTTCAGCACCTTGGGTCGAGGCCATCTCTACGATTGAAGCATTAGGGTAACCAGTGACAGTAATGAAGGCGTCTAAGTGATTGTCTCGGATCATGTCGGCACCAGTTTTTGACTTTACATACTCAGCCTTAAAATCCTTCTTCTCATCTAGACCATAGGCTTCAACGACAAGACGTGCGCCAACCAATGCTCCCGATCCTGGAAGCCCCATAGCAACACTCTTACCCTTTAGATCACTTACTGACTTGATATTTCGGCCTTTACCAGCAATTACGTGAACATGTTCTGGATACAGGCTGGCAAGTACGCAAAGCTTCTTTATCGGCTCTTTTCCTTTGAACGGACCAGTGCCTGTATAGGCCCAGTAAGTGACGTCTGACTGCGCGAATCCCGACTCAACCTGGTCTGATTTGATTGAATTAACATTAGCCACGGAACCATGCGCTGATTGCGCAATGGCGACTAAACCTTCCATGCCACAGTTGCCGCCTTTGGCACATGTTCGCGCGCCAGGTGGGTTCGAAATCACTTGAGCCAAAAGTCCGGCCATAGGGTAATAAGTTCCACCCGCACTGCCTGATGCGATGCGGAAAAACGTCATATCTTGCGCCAATACTGGGGAACCAGCAGTTAAGATCGCCGCTCCGAGAGCCGCAGCAAGAAGTGTTTTTTTCGATTTCATTGAAGTCTCCTTCCATATGTAAAAATGCTGATTTTTCAGCGGGTGATATTAACTATTGGATACCCTGATTTTTTGGGGCTTTTATAAACTGTCCTCATTCTTGGTATAGGTTCTTTTCGTATTTGTCAAAACTCTGAAATTTCTGATCTACAGGGTCGAATTTGACTGCGGCGGCTGTAAAATGCCACGTTCTTGATCGTCTAGTTGAGCCAACAAACCGGTCTCCCATTCAAGATAGCGCCGGGCCGCATCCATATTGCCGTCATGGCGATCATGAACAAAGAAAAGAAAATCTATGCACTCCTGATCTGTTGGGCAGTCCGGGGTTTGTTCGATTTCAAACCCAGCCCTACTCCAAATCTCAGGCGAGCCCTCAAACCAAAACATATTGGTAAAACCTAATTCTAAGAAATCGTTCACAACACCAAGGATCAGTGATTTTTCCTGACCGGTGACAATGATCGTATCGTTGAGGCGGCAATCCAATTTTGTTACTCGTGAACGGGTTATCCAGATCGATTCGCGTGCATGCCCGCTGCGGTAATCTTGACTGCGGGAAGCATCGACTAAAATTGCTCCATTAGAAACTCTCCCAAACGCACCCTCAGGAGAAACCAATGGCGCATCGATGACTGTATTTGCGACTGTGTAATTGATTTTTGATGTCAGTGTCTGAGACACGTCTTCCTCAAGAATGCTAACATCATGTCCCATGCCACGGAGCCACATGGCTGTTGTAGCAGCGCGCAATCCGGTATCATCACATAAGATAATTCGAGCATTACGGACAGCCAAATATTGATCTGTTGCTTGCACCAACTGTCCCCCCGGGGCGTGTTGGGCGCCCGGCCAATGACCAGCCAAGAATTCTTCTTCAGTTCGCACATCAAAAATGTAAGTCGTCCGCTTGGGATCTTTTTCCCATGTTTTTAGTGTTTCTGAGGAAATTTGTGGCAGTGCCAATCTTGTGATCAGATTTTTGGCGGTTTTAGCCGCTTGGACACGAGCTTTAGAATCGATTAATGGTAAAGGTTTTGAGTGTATGCCATGGTCTAAAGTAAAGCCGCCTAAGGCCCAACCTTGGGTCCCGTTACGGAGCGCCAGAATTGGATTTGAGAATCCGCATTGGCGTAATGTTTCGGCACCGATAATTGAACGAGTGCGCCCTGCACAGTTTATGACTAAAGTGGTTTGTGGATCTATTGCGAGTGCGGGAATTCGATATGCTAATTCTGCATTGGGGCAGGAGCGCGCTGAAGGAATTGACATCTTAAAATATTCATGTTTCGGACGTCCATCTAACACTACCGTGGGTTCTTCCAGCTCCAATCTACGCTGCAATTCATCTGCGGAAAGTGACGGGGTCATGCACTCATGTTCCACTAGTTCACCAAACGTCTTTGACGGAACATTGACTCCCTTGAATAGTGTGTAACCGGCTGCCGCCCAACCTGGCGCGCCACCCTCTAAAACCATGACATTGGTATATCCAAGTTTCTCAAGTGCACGGACGGCTCTCTCACTGACGCCATCACCGTCGTCCATTACGACAACGGGTACATCTTTCCTTGGCACAAGAAGTGGCGCTTCAGCTTCAATGGTGCTGTAACCGACATGTACCGAAAAGAACGGATGTCCTTCGCCGTATTGCCCGTGTTCGCGCACGTCGAGAAAGGCAACTTCTGCTTCTTCCGTGAGCATCGGCTTCAACTTTTTTGGCGATATTGAGTTCATTCAAGCACGTTCCTTACCATGGTTACATTCGCTGGACACTCATATGAAAATATGAGGGTGATTTCCCAGAAATTCTGCGCACTGTCATTGACAAGGCACTTTAAGAATAAATTGCTTCTAGCTGAGCGCAGCGCAGGCTTCCTGGATTTTATCGCCGCCACGGATGAGGTCAGCTTCTGGCGCAACGAAGCTAGCCCGGAAAAAGGGCGATAATCCATATGCGTTGCCTTGCACTACAGCAACACCGACCGAATTGAGGAGATACATCGTAAAATCTTCGTCTGTTTCGATTATTTTGCCATTTGGAGCCTTCCGGCCGATATTACCAGCACACGAGCAGAAAATATACATTGCACCTCCAGGCAGGTCACACTTAAGACCCTTGGATTTATTCAACTTGTCAAAAAGAATGTCCCGGCGTAGCTGCAGGTTTGCAGTCCGCTCCACCAAGAATTCTTGCGGGCCTGTTAACGCAGCGACCGCGGCAGCTTGACTAACAGCAGAAGAGCCGGATGTGCTCTGCGACTGCATTTTCGACATGTTGGCAATTATATCTTTGGGACCACCCGCAAAACCGACACGCCACCCCGTCATCGAATAACCTTTTGAGACGCCATTACACGTAACCGTTCGGTTGTAGAGAGCGGGCTCCACTCTTGCCAAAGTGTTGAACGAACGACCGTCGTAGATGAGGTGTTCGTATACATCATCGGTTAGGATGTAAACATGTGGGTGCGCCACCAGAACTTCGGCAAGCGCCCGCAATTCATCCAGCGAGTATGTTGCGCCCGTTGGGTTGCTTGGTGAGCTAAATATTAGCCATTTAGTGTTGACAGTAATCGCTTCTGCAAGCTGCTCCGGACGCATCTTGAATTGGTTGTTCTGGCTGCAATTGACAATGGTAGGCCTTCCCCCTGCCAATTGCACCATATCTGGGTAAGAAGCCCAGTAGGGTGCTGGAATAATGATCTCGTCTCCTTTGGAGACGGTTGCCATGAGGCAATTGAAAAGAATTTGTTTGGTGCCGGACCCAACCGCGATTTGATCTAACTCATAATCAAGATTGTTGTCTCGTTTAAATTTAAACTGTGCGGCTTGGCGCATCTCTGGCAGACCATTAATTGGCGTATAGCGGATTTCGTTTGCGTCCATGCATGCGATGGCGGCCGCCTTGGCATTATCCGGTGTCGGAAAGTCTGGTTCGCCCGCGGTGAGTTTGACAATATCATGGCCGTTCGCGACCATATCTCGGACGCGTGCTGAGGCAATTTGGCTCGGTGAGGCTTTAAACCGACTCATGCGCGGAGCGAATTTCATGACAAGACTTCTCCCAATAGTGTTACTGTTGATAGGTTACGTATTGATGAATCACTGTCAACAGGGCTGAACTACAAACGAAACTGTGTATCAAACTGTGGTCCAAAATAGCTCCTAATTGTTCGACCGAAGTGGCATTTGTTAAAATGATTTCTCTAGCAGCAGTCAACAGAACTGGAAATGATCATGATAAAGCGTTTTATTACACTAATATTTTTGCTGTTGATTTTAAAATTTTCAGCAGCCCTAGCAAATGAGGGGTTTATTGTTGAAACGTTGCAAAAGGGAGAAGGCGATCTCGCGACAGCTGATCAGCAAATCTCTGTTCATTATGAAGGCAAATTAACCGACGGGACAGTTTTTGATGCTTCGCGTCCGCGTGGGCAGCCATTTAGCTTCACCCTTGGAAAAGGTCAGGTGATAAAAGGCTGGGATTTGGGTGTTGAGGGTATGACGGTTGGCGAAATTCGTCGTCTGACAATCCCACCTGAGCTGGGCTATGGAGCCACAGGGGTGGGAGGGGTGATCCCGCCAAACGCCACTTTGATTTTTGAAGTTGAGTTATTAGCCGTCAGCGAACCTTTGACACTGGGACATTTGAGCTCAGATGAATTATTAGTTGCTCAAGCTCAAGGTGCTGTGATTGTTGACATTCGTAGAGAAGATGAATGGCAAAAAACAGGAATTATTGACGGCGCGAAAACAATAACTGCTTTCACAAAAGCCGGCCGTCTACATCAAGATTTCCAGCAAAAATTTTCATCTCTGGTCCCATCTTTAAAGACCCCAATAGTGCTATATTGCCGTACCGGCAATAGAACAACTAAACTAGGAAATGCGCTTATCAGTCAACTCGGGTATTCAAATCTTAGTCATCTGCGCAAGGGGATCACAGGTTGGATTAAAGATGGCTTAAAAAGCGTGCCTTACGCTGGGCAATGAGCCTCGTATTCATAGCGTTTTGCAGCGGGTGAAGGGATTTAATGCGCTTATACAGTACCAATGCACATCTCACTTTTTATACTTTTAATAGGTTACGTGCTAGTGAGTAATCCTGAACAGGCACATTCTGTGCGTCAGCTTTCACGTCAGTTAGAAATCTTTTGGTAATGGCATGAATGTGCTCATGCTTTTGGTTATAAGTAAATAGCAAGTGAGATTTGAATTTCTCCTAAGTGCGGAGTAAGTGCATTATACATATCCTTTGTGATAGACATTTAGATGTTCACCTGAAAAGTCATTAAGAAAGATTATAGATACACCCTCATGGGCGGGCCACCCATCTTATCATTTCAGTAAATGTTTTAAGCGGTAAAAAAACCGTCCTTGAAATTCACGATAAATTTTTGAACTCCTATGCAGCGCTGACGCGGATGGGATAAAGCTCATCGGCGTAGTTTTATGACCAGAGAAAAATTTTATTGGAAACGCTACAATGTTAAAACCAGCTTTTTCGAATAGCATTTTAGCCCGTGTCATATGAACAGCCGATGTAACTAAGGTTAAATTAGACCCCATCGGGATCATTTTTAATATTTCCACCACCTCTTGTTCGGTATTGTGAACAATTTCAGTTATCATTATTTGATCAAGATTTACACCTCGCTGCATTGCTATATTGATGTAATGATGCCCATCACTGAGTTGCTTCTTCTCCCACGGAGTTTTCCCAGCGGTAACAATCATTTTATCTGCTTTGTTATTCTCCAAAATTTTAAGAGCAGTCTCAAAACGTGCAACATCACCACTTAGCACAATAACAAAATCTGACTTTTGCAAAGCACTTACATTGATTGGTGCAAATGGCTTTTCTGCCTGCTTTATTGCCCAATCTGCGAACAAAGGATTTGAAAAAATAAACAGAATCAGTAAGCCAAATACTGAGAATCCAGGTCTTCTCATGACTGCCCCAATGACTAACAAAAACATCACAATAAAAATTGGTGCTGTTAGAAGAGGCAATATTTTATGAAAGTAAATCATGTTTTTTTACACTCTAGATTCTTTGCTGTGACACGATTATGTTGACAATGTCAATTCAATCAGAGGTAACAAATTTTATATGCTATACCCCTTCACTGGGTCTCTAAAGGTTCTTAAAATCTGTAAAAGTTAATTAATCTAACCTCGGTAGCCATGCATGAATATATACGTATTTCGGGCCTATGGTCTACGCATGAGGGTGTATTTATAATTTTTGTTAATGACGTTTTGGTAGGGAAGAAGTTAAAAGCTCACTAGTTCTCAAGCTGATCAGCATAAACTTTTTACATCAAGCTAGATAAGGATTGTTTAGTGAAATACAGTGGGTGTGCTAGTCAACACCTATTGCAAACCCCATTCGTACGAGCAATCCTGGTTAGAGTGTATCAAGGTCTTTTACCTATTATTGAGTATGTTTCTCATTGTATCGCTTGCAGTTCGTGTAAAGAAACGTGGTGCTATACTGTGAATAATCAGAGCAGGTACTAGCAATTGAAGTTTGATAGCGACTTTTAATGCAGAAAGCATATGTTCCAAGCCTGTTTCTTCAACTTCATTTAGATGTTCTCTACATTCTTTGCTGAACATTTTGTTTCTCAATTTTTATATTAACAGTATTAATTTGAATAAGTCTTAGGCAGATTTCAATTACTAAAATTTGTACCTTTTGACGCACTAACCAAACACCCTTCAGTGACTCTGTATGGCTGATTAAAATGGTTATCAGCTATCACACCTAATCTGTGTAACAGCACAGATATAATAGGTACGCATGTGGGCATGGTTCTTGCCTACCCATTTATTATATTATGTATTTAAAGAGACACCTGTATGTATCACTTACTCTGTACTGATAACCATAGGGATATATAGGTCCGTTCCATTACCCAAAGATTTAAGAGTGATGTAGAAACTGATGTACATATCGAGCCTGTTGACAATGACTCACCATCTGCAAACAATCAATATGTCTACAAATCAATGAGATGCATGTCCGTTGATAGGAAAATTGGAGCGGGTGAAGGGATTCGAACCCTCGACCCCAACCTTGGCAAGGTTGTGCTCTACCACTGAGCTACACCCGCGCTACGCCTATATGTTTGAAACCAGATTTCAAAATGTTGAAACTCATAAGGATTTCAATCAACAACACGAATCGCGATCCACTAACGCGTATATAATCGAAGCTACATTCTCGTGCAAGAGACAAATTAGTTGATTAATTATTCATGCTTCTTTTTTTCGCAGGGTTAGGGGCTGAGCCTTCGGCATCACTTCAAATATTCATACAAATGTTTCCTACGCCAACGCTTGCTTGAGGCTTGCGGCGATGTGTTCTTGGTGTGCGACCTCAAGATAGGGATGCATCGGCAGTGCAAGAACCCGGTCGCAAAGGTCCATCGTCACAGGCAAACCGCACCCGCTTACTGGGTATTTCGTATAGGGTGGCTGTAGATGCATCGGAATTGGGTAATAGATTGCAGTTGGTACTCCTGCTGTTTCCAATTTCCTGATGAGGGCAGCCCTGTCCGTTCCTCGTGGTAATTTAATGACATATTGCGCCCAGCTTGAGGTAGTCTCATAAGAAAGGACAGGGACACTCACCAAGTTTTCCAGCAAAGCTGCATAACGGTTCGCCACTTGCTGACGAAGGGCAAGTTCATCGGCAAAAATATCCAGCTTGGCGTCCAGAACAACCGCTTGCATGCTATCCAGTCGCCCAGTCATGCCTATTCGGACGTTTTCATATTTGTTCCGACCCATCCCATGAGTCCGGCAGGACCGGATAATTTCGGCGATTTTGGCATCATTAGTAAAAACTGCCCCGCCATCACCGTAAGCTCCAAGCGGCTTTGCGGGGAAAAAGCTGGTGCACGTTACATCGGCAAGCTGGCCAACAGGCTGGTTATTTAACTTTGCGCCAAAACTTTGCGCCGCATCATCAACGAGCCAAAGTCCATGGTCATTGGCAAAAGTTTTTATCGCCGCATAGTTGGCCGGTTGGCCGAAGAGGCCAACACCAATGATTCCAACAACATCAATTCCAGCTTTCTTTCCGGCAGTAAGTGCAGCAGGTAATTTTTTTGGGTTCAAGTTGAAACTATGGCCTTCAATTTCGGCAAAAACGGGAATAGCTCCCATACAAGGCATTACCTCTGCACTTGCGGCAAAGGTAAAGGATGGCACTATCACACCCTGTCCCGCTTTTAATTCAAGCCCCATCAGAGTTAATAAGAGGGCATCGGTTCCTGATGAACAGGTTATATTGTGCGTGGCACCTGTCCATTCACCCAGACGAGTTTCTAAAGCGGTGATTTCTGGCCCCATAATATAGGCCCCATGATCAAGAACTGTTCTCAAACCAGTTTCAATTTTGTCACGGATTCGCGCTTGCTGGGCTTTTAAGTCAATAAAGGCAATGCTCATGGTATGTTCTTGCTCGCTATCAGGTCTTAGATTTTAATGATGTGTCGATTAGATTGTTTTTTAGCATCTCAAGCACCTGCTGAACGGCAATAGCTTCATTTATGTCTGTTGGGGTTGGGCTGTCATTATCACAGCTCTGAATGAATGCCCGCATTTCAGCTTTTAACGGTTCAGCTTCGTGAAGCGGTAGGGTGATTGGGCTTGAACGGTCAATAAGAAAATGTTCGCCATTCAATTGAATCTGGTCTTGGTATAATGTCAGCTTTTCAGGCCAAGGTTTGGTGTCATCGAATACCAACGCTCCAGCGCTTCCGGTGACAGTCAATCGGTGCTCTTTAAAAGGACTCAACCAGCTAGTCTGCATGCCAACTGAAACGCCCCTATCAAAACCAAGAAAACTTGTCAAAAAATCTACTACGCCGGGTGTTATGTGGCTAGCGCCAACACAATGGATTTTGTTTGGCAGATCACCAACGAGTGCAAGAATGAGCGATAAATCATGCGGGCATAAATCAAAAAGCACGGACTCAGTTGTCCGAATGCGCCCCATTGCCAGGCGGTTTGCTTGCACATGGCACAGAGTGCCAATCGCACCGGCGGCAAGCTGTTTTTGTAATTCGATAAAAGCCGCATGATAGCGGATTAAATGTCCAACCATAACCTGTCGTTGTGCAGATTTTGCTGCATCACGGATTGCGTGCGCGCCAGCAAGTGACAGCGACAGGGGTTTTTCAATGTAAATGTGTTTGTTAGCGATAAGTCCCGCAAGGGCAAGCTCATCATGACTGGAAGCCCCGGTGGCGATGACAATGCCATCGATATTTGTATTTTCGATCAGTTCATCCACTGACATTGCCGTGACATTGAAGGCTGACGCAAACTCATTTGCGGCTTTGGCATTTCGATCTGCAACGGCAACCAATGCTTCTAGCTGGACAAGATTGCGGGCCAAATTTTTCCCCCACATGCCACAACCAATCAGACCAATTTTTGCCATTACAACACTTTCACACATTAGTACTGCAAAACTATGAACCGCACCTTTAGTGTGTCTTAATACGACGAGGGATTCTCGTCAATTGTTGCATTTTGTTACATTTTGGTAGAGAGCGTTGGGTAATGCAAAAACTAGCATAAACGAGAGTCTGTTTTTAATGCCAGCCTTGTTTCAAATGTTGCTTCAGGGTTTATCTTGAGCCAAGCTGTTAATATTTTAGGGTAACCATCTTCTCTTTAAAAAAACATAAATCCCTGTATAATTTTGTCATCTAATTGCTGCTTGATAACCGCATTATTTCGAGGACTTTATGATGGATGCATCATCAAAATTCAAAGATACGCTGCCAACCACACCAGAAACATTGCTAAAGCTTTTGGATAGGTTGCAGATTGCCTATGTGATGCACCGACACCAACCATTGCGTACAGTTGAAGACTCAAAGGCCTATCGTGATAACATGCCGGGGTTGCATATAAAGAACCTTTATCTTCGCGATCGAAAAAAACAGAATTTTCTTCTTGTGGTTGAGGAAGACCGGCAGATTGACATGAAAAGCCTCAATAAAAAAATTGGTTGTGAACGCCTGTCTTTTGGCAGCGCAGAGCGACTGTTTGAAATGTTAGGAGTGCGGCCGGGTGCGGTCAGCCCATTAACGTTAATTAATGATCCTGATAAAAATGTTCATTTGGCGCTGGATGTTGCCCTTTGGACTAGTGAGATGATTTATGCACACCCCCTCGTCAATGATATGACGCTTGGCATTGAGGGACCGCATTTACAACAATTTTTTGCTTACACAGGCCATGAAGTTCAATGGCTTGATTTTTAATCAATCGAGTGGCAGGGCTGGCTGAAGAGTAAACTGTTTCTGATACCTCTTGTTTCAAGAAGGCTAATGCCCACATAATTATCAGACCAAAAAGCTTATGCTTTTGAGCCTTGTATGGCTAAAACCTCAATACCGTGTAGTTGGCATCAAAGAAAGTTGATGAAAAGAATGGAACAGTTAATTGCTGCAGATGCAGCCAATGATCTTATCGATGTTGATATGAATAATTTTATGGCAGAAGTGGTTGAAAGGTCATCAACCATCCCAGTTGTGGTACAATTTTGGGCACCATGGTGTGGACCCTGTAAACAGCTTGGCCCAGTACTGGAAAAAACTGTTTTCGCCGCGAAAGGCAAGGTGCGGATGGCGCGGATAAATATTGATGATAATCAGCAGATTGCTCAGCAGCTTAGGGTTCAGTCAGTGCCTACGGTTTATGGTTTTTATAATGGACAACCTGTCGATGCATTTGCTGGTGCACAACCTGAGTCAAAAGTAGTCCAATTTATTGAAAAACTGGCAGCTTTGGGTAATAATGGCCCTGATATTGTGGCGATTGTTGAGACGGCAAATAGGCTACTTGATCTGCAGGACTACGAAGGTGCGTTGGCACAATTTCATGAAATAATGGCAGCTGATCCAGAATCGCCCGACGGTCTTGCTGGTATGGTTCGCTGTTTGGTTGGTATGAATGATCTAGATGGGGCTCGTGAAATTGTTGATCAGCTTGATGAGGAGTTTCGGGAAAAACCCTCAATGGCGGTGGCAATTGATGCGCTAGTACTATCTGAAACAGCACTAAAATCTGCCGGTGGTATTGAGGCAGCCCAAGCTGCAGTTGATGCTGACCCAAGTGATCTGGCGGCGCGTCAGGAACTGGCAATGGCGTTCTTTGCAACTGGTCAGCAAGCAAGCTCAATGGATCAATTGTTGGAATCAATTCGCATTGATCGCGACTGGAATGATGGGGCGGCGCGAACCCAATTGCTGGAATTCTTTAAAACGCTGGGCCCAACCAATCCTAATGTAATGGCCGCGCGCCGTAAATTATCCACACTGCTGTTTGCATAAAACGGCGGTGAACAGTTGTGTTTAAAAGCGGTGTGTGAATACTATGATCTCACGTCTGAGTGAATTTACGAATACAGCCACAATAAGTTCGTAAAAACGGTATGGGAGTCATTATGGTAGGTGGAATATTTGATCCAGAGGTTGACCAGCTTCCTGCGCGCATTCCGATTTTCCCATTACCGAGTGCGCTGTTGCTTCCAGGCGGGCAATTGCCATTAAATATTTTTGAACCTCGATATTTGGCTATGGTCACGCATGCGTTGTCAACACCCTCACGATTGATCGGTATGGTGCAACCACTCGATGAAAACCCTCAAACCGACGCTTCTGGTAACCCGCTATTGTTCGAAACTGGGTGTGCGGGGCGATTATCGTTTTTTCAGGAAAGTGACAAAGGACGGTTTGTGATCGCTCTTACTGGCCTATGCCGATTTAACCGTCGCGGTCAGCAGTTAGACCCAAACGGATTTCTGGTCGCCGATGTTGATTGGCATCCTTTTGCCCATGATTTGCGAATTGATGTAAGCGCATTTGATCGTGGTCCGTTGATTAAGGTGATGAGACGCTATTTTGACCTGAAGGGCTTTGAAACAGATTGGACGCAGATAGAAAATTCGGATAACGATCAGCTATTGGCAACGTTATCGATGGTTTGCCCGTTTGAGATAGCTGAAAAACAGGCTCTTTTGGAGGCCGACACGATGGCTAAGCGCGCTGAGCTGCTAATTGCAATGATGGAAATGGCGCTGCATAATGAGACTGGAGGTAACGATGCCCGACACTGAGCCAAGAGTAAGTCATGAAATTGATCGTCGCCTTCTTGAAGTCTTGGTTTGTCCGTTGACACGAGGGCCATTGGTCTATGACCGTGTTAATAATGAACTGATTAGCCATCAGGCCCGCAAAGCCTACCCGGTGCGCGCTGGTGTGCCAATCATGCTTGCTGATGAAGCACGCGATTTGGGTGGAGGAGAATAGGCCGAAAAAATCCGGCCAGTCGTATGTAAAAGGATAGTTTTTGGATGAGAGAGCCAAATAAAAAGCCACCTGCATCAGGAACAGATGTTTGGCCGGAAGAAATTCGTCTTGCAAAATCAAAGAGTCTGTTAGACGTGAGGTTTGATAATGGCAAAAGCTTCTCACTTTCAGCCGAATTATTAAGGGTTGAGTCCCCTTCGGCCGAAGTGCAAGGACACGGACCTGGTCAGAAAACCACGCCTGTTGGTAAACGGGATATTTTGATCAAGAGCATAGAACCAGTTGGTAATTATGCCATCCGTATAGGTTTCAGTGATGGTCACAATACCGGTATTTTCAGCTGGAACACTTTGTATGATTACGGTCTTCGTCAGGATGAATTAATGACTGAGTATCTCTCACGCCTTAAAAATGATGGAACTACCCGCAGCTAGAAAGCTATGCCCGCCACTTTGGCCCGGTACTATTCTGGCAAACGCCCATCTAGTAAATTTGCCCTAGTTAATTGGCCACCCATCGCGCTTTTCTGGAACAGTGTTTTTAGCGGGCTGCGATTTACCAAACCCATGCCCACCCCTGCAACTCTGGCCATTTTTGGATGAAATGACATAAGCTGGTTCAGCCCACTTGTCATGGCGGCCATGGCGGTGACTTCTAACCGCCGTCTGGTACTATATTCTTTGCGAATAGATTGATGGCCAGCATTCAGCCCGTGTTGATTGGCATGTGCCAGACAATCTGCGAGTACGGCCGCATCCCCGAGGGCCAGATTATAACCCTGTCCGGCAAGCGGGTGAATTGCATGGCTAGCATCACCGGCAAGAACCAGATTATGACTTGTCATTTCGCGAGTTATAATTGGTTTTAGTGGCCAGCTCAGGCGCGGCCCATCAAGCTTTAACCCACCAAGTATGTCGCCAAATGCGGTCATAACCCGGCTTGCAAATTCATCTTCATCAAGGGCTAAGATTCGTGATGCCTCATCCTTTGGGAGGCTCCAAACAAGTGATACACGGCGTGCGCCATGAGGCATAAGGGCAACAGGCCCGCCCGGCAGAAACCGCTGAAATGCCGTATTCTCATGGGCTCGTTCACTTGTTAGATTTGCGATAATGGCGGTTTGTCGATGCGGCTCTCTAAAGGCTCGAATCGACCCATGGTCGCGCAGCTTACTGTTTGCGCCATCACATGCAACAACTAGTTGGCAACTCAAATCTGGCCGACGCTCAAATTGCAGGCAAGCAAAATCATTTCCCGGATTAAATTCGGTAACCTCATGCCCGGTAATCTGAATAATGGGTCGTGCTGCCAGTCTGTCATAAAGCGCACCAAGAAGGTTTTGATTGCTAACAACATAAGCCATAGGCATTTCATCACTATGCCAGTCCAATAAGAATTCCGATCGTTGTCGCCGTTTGACCCTATTACGATGTGGTTGACCATTTGCAACTCTGATACGGGAAATTGGTGTTGCGTCTTGGGCAATCAAAGGCCAAACGCCCAGGGCGTTGAGCATTGCCTTACCCGCTGCATGAATTGTTGTTGTTCGTTGGTCACGCTTGGCGCTTTTGGCTTTTGCATCTGTTTGATTGACTCGGTCTATTAAGGTGACCGCCGGTGCTGATTGCGATCCATAACCAGAATAGGACAGCGCAAGCGCAGTCATCACGCCAGTAAGGCCTGCTCCAACCACGACGATTTGTTGGATTTGGTCATCACGCATTTGCATTCTCTGTCTTTGGGGAGAAATGGTTAGATATAACCTGCTTGGCAAGGTCATCAAGACTATTTTGGGTGAAAAGATAGCCATATGTACCTGCTCTGTGTCCGGCTTCCACATCGCTATCACGGTCACCGATCATAACCGATGCACTAAGGTCAATCTTCCACTTTTGGGCAAGGTTAAATAACAAACCTGGCTCTGGTTTACGGCAACTGCAAGCTATCGCCATTGCTGGATCTGGCGATAATGGATGATGCGGGCAAAAAGCGATATCGGTAATAAAACCACCAGCATTGCGGGCAGCGGCAATCATATGGCTGTTAAAATGATGCATCTGATCTTCGCTGAAGATGCCGCGCCCAATACCGCCTTGATTAGTAACGATAAAAACTGGAATGTTGGCCTCGTGAAACCGCTTTAATGCAGCGGCCGCCCCATTAATCCACGCAAACTTTTCAACTTCGAAGATATAGCCGTTATCTTGAATTAACGTGTTGTCACGGTCAAGAAATATGGCAGGCTTTTTCATCATTGAGGCGATGTCCTATGCGATGGGGCGCTTAAGGTGAGGCGTTTGCGGTAAAGCTGCACCACCCAATAAATTTCTCACTCGCGTCCCATTTTATCGAAAACAGCGCATTTTGCTAGTAAGTAACATCATCGCAACCATTGCCCCACAACAATGCATGCGCTACCAATGGAGACGCAATTCCCTCTTTCTTCTAATGCCGGTGGAAATTCATGAAGCTTAACCCTGCACACGCAATTTTTGACGGCAATATGTTTGTCCAGCTTGGAGCTTTGCTTGACCCGATAGCACCCCCAGCTGACTTACAAGTTCTCGATATGTCAATTGGTGAACCGCAACAGCCACCTGCAAAACTATTAATTGAGAGCGTATTACGCTATAATGAGCAATGGCAATTCTATCCCAAGGCAACTGGAAGCCTGAATTTTACCAAGGCGGTGGAAACATACATCGCACGGCGATGGCCTGAAGCTGCTGGCCTTGCTGATCAAAGTCAAATTATCCCGGTGCCCGGAACGCGAGAACCGCTTCATTTGCTGGGGCATCTTGTTAGTGGCAGCAAGGCAAATGCTGCTGCACTTGTTACAAACCCGTTTTATCACGCGTGGCGGGCGGGTGCTCTCGCCACCGGCGGCGAAATCATTTATTTAAACAGCGGGGCTAAACATAATTTTTTGCCTGATCTTAAGGCACTGGAGCCAGCAACGTTGGACCGGACAAGCATTTTGTTTTTGTGCAGCCCAACCAACCCGCAAGGCACCGTTATGGATATGGATTATCTCCTGGCAGCGCTTCGACTTGCCCGCGCACATGATTTTTTATTGGTCATGGATGAGTGCTATGCCGATATCTGGTGGGGTAGCCCACCAACCGGCATGATGCAAGCAGCCGCTGTCTTGGCTAAGCGCGATGGGGTTGATAATAGCCATGACCCGTTTGCCAATATCGTGGTGTTGAATTCTTTGTCGAAAAGATCTGGAGCGGCTGGGCTACGGGCTGGGTTTATGGTGGGTGATAAACGGGTGGTCACTCAATATTTGAAACTTGTCAGTAATGGAGGCTCATTGGTGCCAACACCTCTTTTGTCAGTGGCAGCTGATCTTTATAAGGATGAGGCGCATGTTGCTGACATCCGCGCATATTATCATACGAATTTCGAACTAGTTGAACGGCATCTCGGACTTAGCCCGCCGCAGGGTGGTTTTTTCCTGTGGTTGAAAGTCGATGATGACGTGCAGTTTGTAAAACGGTTGATGGCGGAACAGGCAGTGCGGGCGTTACCAGGCTCATTCATGGGGGTGGAAACCGCCGATGGTAACCCTGGGGCTGGATATGTCAGATTGGCGCTTGTGCATGACGCAAAAATTACTAATGAAGCACTTGGGCGTATAGCAAAAATATACAAAAGCCAAGTATAATGGTTGCCTGTAGAAATGACCACATCTAGGGCTGTTGCTGGATTGCCGCATCATTTTATTTTATAAAGGAAAACAATGGTCGACCGTGACGATAAAAAACCCCTTTTTTCTAATGCCATGATGCACTTTTTGCAGCATCGGCTCATGGAAACTTTTGGGCTTGTGCTGCTTTTTATAAGCGGCTTGCTGTTGGTTGCATTGATTACAGCTGACAAGAATGATCCGTCCTTCACAAATATTTCTGATGCTAACGTGAGTAATTGGCTTGGCCCAATAGGTGCCAATATTTCAGCCGCATTGATTTCGGTGATCGGGCTTGCAGCGTTTTTTTTAGCCCTTGTACCCTTCTTTTGGGGGTTGTCTTACCTTCGAAAGAAACCAGTGCCATTACTGGGGTTTCGGTTGCTGTTTTTGCCTATCAGCTTGGTTTTTTTGGCGGGTGGTTTGTTTGCTATTGATGGGGCTGGCGTCAGTGATATCGGTGGTGGTGGTGGTGCGATTATTGTTGGGTTTATCATGCGGTTTATGCAGGCTATTCCATCTGTTCTTGGACTCAAAACAATTCATTATGTTGGCATTGCCACTTTGTTTCTGGGGTTTGTGGGCTGGCTCTGGGTTACTGCGATTTCAGGCCAACAATGGCTGCATGTGACTGGTCAAACCACCAAGCTTGGTCGTATTTTCAAAGGGCTTTTTGGGCTAGGCCAGAAGGTTGCTGGTATCTTTGCCCGGGTCCAGAAACATTTTACCCCAGAGCCACAACAGACCCCCAAAACATTAAAACAGCGGCAAGAACCTGTGCTTGTTGCTGAAAGGGGTGATCAAACTGCCAGTCAGGCTATTAGCCAATCAGTGTCATTGAGCGCGCAACGAAGAAACAAAAAAAAGACAAAACAAGAAACACTGGATTTTGGCAGTGGATCGGGTTTTCATATACCGCCAACCGGTCTTCTTAATCCACCTGTCAAGGCTCAGTCTGAACCATCTAAATCAGCCCTTGAGGATCATGCGAGCCAACTTGAAAAGGTGTTGTCCGATTTCAGTGTGAACGGCACAATTGCTGACGTGCGGTTTGGACCCGTGGTAACGCGATATGATTTAAACCCTGCTCCAGGCACGAAATCGCAACGTGTGATTTCCCTTGCTGATGATATAGCCCGGTCAATGAGCGCTATCTCTGTTCGTGTTGCTGTTGTACCGGGTCAGAATGTGATTGGAATTGAGTTGCCGAATATAGACCGGCAGGTTGTCATGCTTCGTGATATTTTGGATCATAATGCCTGGGGAAAAGACCAGTCAAATTTGCCCATGGCACTTGGAAAGGATATTGCGGGCGCACCCGTAGTTGTTGATTTGGCAAAGTTCCCGCATCTTCTTGTGGCTGGCACCACCGGTTCAGGAAAATCGGTTGGTATTAATTCGATGATATTGTCTCTGCTTTACCGACATACACCGGAAACTTGTCGTATGATTATGATCGATCCAAAAATGCTGGAGTTATCGGTTTACGACGGGATACCACATTTGCTGAGCCCGGTGGTAACCGACCCGTCAAAAGCTGTAACGGCACTGAAATGGGCGGTTCGTGAAATGGAAAATCGCTATCGAAACATGGCTAAAATGGGGGTCCGAAACATAGGCGGTTATAATGAACGGCTCGCTCAAGCAAGAGCAAAAGGTGACACTTTGACGAGGCGTGTTCAAACCGGGTTTGACTCTGAAACTGGCAAGCCAATTTATGAGGAGGAAATTCTAGATCTTGCCCCACTACCCTTTATTGTAGTGGTGATTGATGAAGTGGCTGATCTTATGCTTGTTGCTGGAAAAGAAATCGAAAGCGCGGTTCAGCGCTTGGCACAAATGGCGCGCGCAGCAGGCATTCATGTCATTATGGCAACCCAGCGTCCATCGGTGGATGTGATTACTGGAACAATCAAAGCAAACTTCCCAACTCGCATTAGCTTTCAGGTAACATCGCGCATTGACAGTCGCACTATTCTTGGTGAACAGGGTGCCGAACAGCTCCTTGGGCGCGGCGATATGTTGTTTATGGAAGGCGGTGGGAGGGTTGTAAGAGTGCATGGCCCGTTTGTTGATGATGGCGAAGTTGAGTCGGTTGCCAATTTCCTACGCCAACAAGGTGAACCTGAATATGATGATCGCGTTGTTGAAGAGGTTGAAGCTGGCGTAGACTTGAAAGATACTGGTCAAGGAACTGCTGATGGCGGTAGCCTTTATGAGCAAGCTGTCGCCTTGGTTGTGCGTGAACAAAAAGCGTCTACTAGTTTTGTTCAAAGACATTTGAAAATCGGTTATAACCGCGCAGCGACGATAATAGAGGAAATGGAGAGTAGTGGCATTATTTCGGCAGCTAACCATGTTGGAAAGCGTGATGTGTTGATTACAGATGATGGAAATGGGGTCTCGTAATGGCTCACGCAATCGCAAAATATGACTATTTTATTGGGAAATTGTCAACAATCGCTGGGTGCTTTACGTTGGCTTTGGGCTGTAGCTTTGTTCGTGTTACGCGCGCATGTTTAATTTATGTGGGTGTAATCTTTGCCGGGTCTGCCACTGCTGCAGATGACGTCACACGAGCTGAGGCTTGGTTCAATAAAATCAAATCCATTGAAGCAGATTTTGTTCAGGTTGCCTCAGACGGGACATCGGCTAAAGGCAAGTTGTTATTCCGACGCCCATCGCAGATGAAAATCACCTATCGAAATAAAGATGGTGGTAAAGCTTTGCAACTAATTACGAGCAAAATTTGGCTCCATGTTGACCGGCCAGATGAAAAGCTACTGACCAGTTACCCTTTATCGGAAACGCCATTATCGTTAATATTGGCGGCAAAGGTTTCACTACGGCCAGATGGGTATGCGACGCGGATCAAATCATCATCTGCTGGCGTTGTGCAGATTCTGGTTGCCAAGGAAGAGGGCGACGGCGCAGGCCAACTCACCCTTGAATTTTCTAAAAAACCTTTTCAGCTCAGGCGCTGGGTCGTTGTTGATGCAGCGGGCGTACAAACCAGCGTGACTTTATATAATCTTGCTTTTGATACAGCCATTCCTAATGTGGCGTTCAAGCTCCCCTCCTATCCAGCAGACAATTGATTGTGACATTACGCGGGTGGAGCAAATCCCATTGCCAAGACTAAATTGATAGTGTGCGTTTGCGCCTTGTGCTTGGGGTTAAACATTGTTCTAGATATTCTATGTAAATTTATTGTTCTGTTAAACTGATAATTTCAAACCGGCGAGCTATTTCTTTAGCTATCAGTTCATTCATTCCTTCACCATAATGTCCATCGTGAGGAATTTGGACGAGTTCTTTGGGTAAATCTAGGCTTGGCTCTAACACTTGTTTTTTCCAATCATTATATGAAATAAATTCCAGCCACTTCCTATTATCGCTAGATAAACTTTCAACGATCTCCCCATAGATATCAATGGTGTCTATGAGTACCACCTTTGCCTCAGACTGTTTTGCTAAGGAGATTAAATCAATCACCAAAGCTTTTAAAACTGGGGATGGATCTTCCCCATAAAAGCGAAAATCATGGGGCATTCCACTTATAAACCCCATTCTTACAAGAATTTGTTTTAACTTTGTTATTGGTCTTGAAACAAGAAAATATACCCATGTGTTTTCACCAGCACCGACCATGCCTCCGGGACTAATTCCTAAACCACTCATCCTCTCTGTATAACCTGGGACAGGTAAAATTAGGTTTGCATCACCTTTTGCATTAATCCAATAACAAGGTTTTAAGATAGTTTTTGGCCTTGATTTACCAAAACAAACTCCACGTTCCCAAAAACCTGTTTCAAAATAAACAATTGCTTTGGGCTTTAGCTCCGGCAACCAGCGCGAAGCAAGCGCAAGCGCTTGCGCTCCGCTATATGCCGGACTGCCCAAATTATTGATTTTCTCTTTTGTGATGTCAGAGAATATTGCGGGGAAGCTATCCTCAAATGGAAGCATGTAACTGAAGGTGAAGGAGTCACCAAGGAACATAACAGCATTTTTTTTCCAATTTTCTCCTTTAGAAAATGATCGAAAACCCCTGTTGTCAGTATAAATCTTTGCCTGATGATAAACTTTTTCCCTATTAAATTTTTTATGTGTACCCATACAACTATCAATATTGGGTTTGTGAACCCAGCCAATTTCACCATCGATTTTTGAAAATTTTGAACAGAAGTGGCTTACATATGTGAGCTTGCCATAGGTATACCAACCGAGTGTCAATATGACTACGAAAAAGACCGGGAGTAAAATTAAGATAAACCAAAAAATAAAATTTTTTACTACATATTTTTGCATCAGCTTCCTCAATGAGATTTAAGATCTAATTAATCAAGTTCATAATGCTGTATATAGTTTTTTCTTAATTCACGGCTCTGTTCATTTTTAAACAGTATGAAATTTTCGATAACTAACATATCTAAATCTGTACCCATAAAGCAGTTGAAGGCATCAGTTGGAGTGCAGACTATCGGCTCACCCCTTACGTTAAATGATGTGTTTACAAGAACGGGACATCCAGTTTTTTCCTTAAATTTTGAAATTAAAGCGTGAAACTTTGGATTGGTATTCTTGTGAACAGTTTGAATCCGCGACGAGTAATCAACATGAGTCACGGCTGGAATAATTGATTTTGGAACATTTAATAATTCTATGCCAAAGAGAGCTTTTTGTTTCTTTGACAATTTGCGCCGTTTATTCGTTTTAACCGTTGCTGTTAAGAGCATATAAGGACTTGATACATCTAAATCAAACCATTGGCTTACATCTTCTTTTAAAACGCTTGGAGCAAATGGACGAAAGCTCTCTCTGTATTTAACCTTCAGATTTAATTGTTTTTGCATACTCTTTGATTTTGGATCAGCAATTATGCTTCGTGCACCCAACGCTCGAGGACCAAACTCCATTCGTCCACACATCCACCCAATCGTTTTTCCAGTTGCAATGGCCCCCGCAACTTCTTCGATTAAGCGACTATCGTCCATTTCATGAAATTTGGCTTCGCAGGAAACTAGCTCTTCTTTTACCTGTGAGTTACTATACTCAGGGCCTAAATATGCGCCCCTCATAGAATCAAATTGAAATGATTTTTTACGCTCCATTTTGTAATGGAGGTGCCAAACTGCTAGAGCAGCTCCTATTGCACAGCCAGAGTCTCCAGATGCTGGCTGTATCCATATGTTGTCAAATATCTTTTCCCTTAGAAGAACTCCATTAGCGACACAGTTCAGGGCAACCCCACCAGCCAAACAAAGATTTCTCTCACCGGTTAAAGAATGAACATTTCTCGCTAAGGATAACACAACTTCTTCTAAAACTTGTTGCACTGAAGCCGCCAAGTCCATTTCACGTTGAGACAGGTCTGTTTCTGGTTTCCTTGGTGGGCTCCCAAACAAAGATTCAAATTTTTCATTAGTCATTGTTAAACCAGTGGCAAAACTAAAGTAGCTCATATCTAATCGAAAGCTGCCGTCATCACTGATATGAATGAGATTTTCTTTTATCAAGTTTGCGTATCTGGGGACTCCGTATGGAGCCAATCCCATAATCTTATATTCACCCGAATTAACTTTAAATCCTAGGTAATATGTAAAAGCAGAATAGAGCAAACCCAAAGAATGTGGAAAGTGGATTTCTTTTATAATTTCTAAATTTTTTCCATCTCCCAGCGCTAGGGAAGTAGTAGCCCACTCGCCAACCCCATCCATCGTCAAAACTGCAGCCCGCCCAAAAGGTGAAGGAAAGAATGCACTTGCAGCGTGAGAAAGGTGGTGCTCTGAAAAAAGCAATCGTTCCTTCCAATCTATTTTAGTTCCTAGCAAACCTCTGAGTTCTTTTATGATTAAAGATTTCTGAAAAAGCTTGTCCTTGACCCAAATAGGCATAGCCTTTGCGAAACTTTTAAAGCCTCTTGGCGCGAATGCTAAATATGTCTCAAGAAGACGTTCAAATTTTAAAAAAGGCTTTTCGTAGAAAACAACATGATTGATCTGAGCCGCTGATATACCAGCCTCTTCCAGACAATATAGTATGGCATTATGCGGAAATGAGGAGTCGTGCTTTTTTCTTGTGAAGCGTTCTTCTTGTACTGCAGCAATTATTTCACCGTTTTTCACAAGGCATGCTGCACTATCATGATAAAATGCCGAAAAGCCTAGTATAATGACGTTTCTCATGGATGCCTAAAACAGTGTGTAAATAAATGGTGCAACGACCGAGCCCTGTGCGATAATCAAAAGGCCCCCAAAAAAAACCATGATAATTATGATTGGCGTCAACCATAGTTTTTTTCTAAGTGTTAAAAAAGTTAAAAGCTCTTTTAAAAAATCCAAAGCAGAAATCTCAAAATTGTTGTTTGAATGTTGACTGAGTATTATCGAATTTCATTTTCTTTTTCCAGTAGCTTCTCTTGTTAGCAACATGGATCTCAAGCTCATCTCTATTAATAAATCTCATAAAAAAACCAATCGGAGTAAAAATTAGAAAAAAAATCGCGGCCATTATTAATGGGTTGATAATTAGACCAAGCATTTGCCCTAATTTAAACCACATATTGTTTAGAGCAAATATTGCACCGGAATTTAACCAAAACAATAACAAGAGTACCAATGCAAAACTTAAAAATATGCAAGATATCAATACCAAAGACAGTGAATGAAAATATATTGCCATTCCTGTCAAAATAATTGTGAAAAATATTACAAAGGACTTGTTTGAGGGCAACTTCTTCGCCGGTTCTTTATAAAATTTATTTTCGTAAGTATTTCTAATCATATTACCAAAAACTCTCCAATATAAGGGGCAGTAGCCGTGGCGGCAGTAGTCGAACCTGCCACCTAAAGATTCATCAAACTTTTGTTTTTCCTACCATCCCAATTGGAATGTGAGTGTGCTGGACTATCCATTCACCGTAGGAAACTTTTTCTCTAAGATGCCACCAGTCTAGTCTCTACACCGTTAACTTTCGATATTTGGTCCGGAAGTACCATTTCGGAGGTTTCCCGACTTTGAGCAGCTCTACATTCACCGTTTCCAGAGATTCACCCTATCTTAAATAGGCATCTTACGCTCTATCCTAATGAGTTAAGCGATCGCGTTCCGAATGTTAGCACTTTCAATAGATGATGTCTAAAAACAAAAACTATAGATGCAATATTTGAAAGAGTCTTTAAAGATATTGAGTTTATTGAGATTTTATAGAGAAAAGATAGAAATGTAATGTCCTATCCAACTAAACTAACTGATCAAGCGTATAATCAAATATTATACTTGATTTTCTTGTTCAATTTTGACAACCAGTGGCAGTCATAAAACCAAATTCAAATAGTTCATTTGCACCCCTCTGAGAGCTTTTCCCCTTTTCAATCACGAGGGTTGCACGACGCAGGCGGCGACCTTTACGAACCAGTTTGGGATTTGTTTCAGCCAGTGCCCTACGACTTTTACGATCAAATTAATTGGAGAAGCATCGCAATTTAATCGAAAAATTGTAGTCTAAATTATGAAACCGATCTTATGTTCTGTTTGTGTTTTCTGGTGAATTGGGGCTATGAGAATTTATAAATCAACAGAGGCTGTCAATTTGGAGCAAAATTTGGGTAAAAAAAAATCGATGCGAATTGCAACTTGGAACATCAACTCAATTAGATTGCGAATTCAGTTAGTGATAGACTTTATAAAAGAACAGGACATAGACGTGCTGTGCCTGCAGGAAACAAAAACACAGGATATGCACTTTCCGGGTGAGGCCTTTACTGCTGCTGGATGGCCGTATCAAGTGATCCGAGGAGAAAAGAGCTATAATGGTGTGGCTATCATTTCGCGTCAGCCACTTGTTGAAACAAGCTATACGAACTGGGCCGGCAAGACTGACTGTCGACACATATGGGCAAGGACCCAAGACGGTATTGGGGTACATAATTTCTATGTACCAGCGGGCGGTGATATTCCTGATATCGATGAAAACTCAAAATTTGCGCATAAGTTACAATTTATCGCGGAAATGACTACTCATTTTGAGGTCAATAAACCGCAAATGGAAGTTTTGGTCGGTGATTTGAATATCGCGCCTCTGGCAAGCGATGTGTGGTCAAGCAAACAGCTACTAAAGGTTGTCAGCCATACGCCTGTTGAAACAGACGGGTTAAAAAAACTAATTGCTGATGGAGGTTGGCATGATGCGGTGCGTGCCTACTTTGGTGATGAACAGAAACTGTATTCTTGGTGGTCTTATCGTGCGCGTGATTGGGCGGCGAGTGATCGTGGGCGTCGACTGGATCATATATGGGTTAGCCCTGACCTTGCTGATAGGATTGTAATGGCGCAAATTCACCGTGGTCTGCGCGGTGCGGACACACCGTCTGATCATGTGCCAATTAGTCTGACACTGTGATCAGTTAGAATCAAACTGCTTTTACTTTATGCCTCTTTCCCTTTCGTCTAAAAGAAAAACCGGTTATATGCATTGTCATGATAGCGTTTTTTAAAATGCATGGCCTTGGCAATGATTTCATTATTCTCGATGCGCGTGAACCTGCCAAGGGCATCCCTGATGTGATTAGCAAAACCGCGGCAACCGCAATTGCTGACCGTCATTTTGGCATTGGCTGTGATCAGATTCTTGTGATCAGGCCCTCGCAGAAAGCCGATATTTTTCTGCAGATTTTCAATAGTGATGGCAGTGCGGCGCTGGCATGTGGCAATGGCACAAGATGCGTTGCCGATTATATCATGCAAGAGTTTGAGCAGGACCGGCTTGTTATTGAGACTGACGCCGGCATTCTGCAAAGCTGGCGGTCAGTTGAATGTCCTAATCAGATTTCTGTTGATATGGGGCCGGCCTACCTTGACTGGGCGGCCGTGCCATTGGCCAAAAAGGCAAATACATTATCAGTGGAACTTGGACCGCCTGCACCAGCTCCAGCGGTGTGTCATTCGGTGGGAAACCCGCATGCAGTGCTTTTTGTTGATGATGCCGAGGCGATAGATCTTAATAATGTTGGCCCGCCGCTGGAACGTCACCCGCTATTCCCGAAACGGGCAAATATTTCTTTTGCACATCAAATTGGACCCAACAAGTTTCGGATGCGGGTGTGGGAACGTGGCGTCGGCATTACCCTTGCTTGTGGCAGTGGGGCTTGTGCAGTTGGGGTTGCGGTTCATCGGTCTGGACGTGGATCGCGAAACACCGAAATTATTATGGATGGCGGATCGATTTTCATTGACTGGCAAGATGATGGAACCGCTGGGGGACGAGTGATTATGCGCGGACCAGTTGCCTATGTTTTTGAGGGCATCCTCTCCAAGAATCTTAATGGTTTGTTGAGGGCTGGCAAATGACAAGGCGTAATATACCCCATGTGCGAACATTTGGATGTCGGCTGAATATTTGGGAGTCAGAGGTCTTACGAGAGCAGGCGGGTGCTGCTGGTTTGTCGGATGCTATTATTTTCAATACATGTGCGGTGACCGTCGAGGCAGAAAAACAAGCCCGCCAAGCCATTCGGAGAGCCCGCCGTGACAATCCGGATGCTAAAATCATTGTCACTGGTTGTGCCGCACAGATTGCTCCTGAAACATGGGCTGATATGCCCGAAGTTACACAAGTGGTTGGCAATCATGACAAGCTAAAACCCGAAAGCTGGAAGAAGCTCTCGGCAAGCAATGCCCCATCGCTTTTAGTTAGTGATATTATGGAAGTGCGTGAAACTGCATCACATCTGGTGGACAGTTTTCACGAACATACACGGGCGTTTTTGCAGGTTCAGCAGGGCTGTGATCATCGCTGCACCTTTTGCATCATTCCTTACGGCCGAGGGAATAACCGATCGGCGCCAGCCAGCAGGCTAATTGATGCTGCCAAAAATCTTGTCGATAATGGCTGCAAAGAGTTGGTTCTGACTGGCGTTGACATTACCTCATGGGGAAGTGATTTACCCGGGCGGCCGCGACTTGGAAATTTGGTGCGTAAACTTTTGAGCGAAGTGAGAGACTTGCCAAGATTACGGCTGTCGTCAATTGACCCCGCTGAACCAGACGCCGAATTGATGGCTGTTCTGGCTGATGATCCGCGTCTGTTACCGCATCTGCACCTATCGGCACAGCATGGTGATGACGTTATTTTGAAGCGAATGAAAAGGCGCCATTTGGCAAGGGATGTTTTGCGGTTTTGTGATGAGGCGCGCCGCCGCCGCCCAGATGTGGTATTTGGTGCGGATGTGATTGCGGGGTTTCCAACCGAGAGTGATCAGGCACATCAGGCAAGCCTTGATATGATTGAAGCAGCTGGTATTACTCATCTCCACGTCTTTCCTTACTCATCGCGCTCAGGAACTCCGGCTGCTGTTATGCCCCAGCTTTCGCCAAAAATAATCAAAGCCCGAGCACGTGCTTTACGTCAGTTTGGTGAACAACGGCTGGAAGAATTTTTAGATTCTGCGGTTGGTAGCACGGATCAGCTTTTGGTCGAGATGGGCAATTGTGGCCATGGGCGCAACTTTACCAAAATTCGACTCGATGGGGCGAACTATCCATCGGGGCGTCTTGTTGATGTTAATATTGTGGGGCGTGATGGTAATAGCCTTGTTGGCCAGGCACATGCTAGGGAAGAGCAAGGCGTATGAATTGGTTTAAGAAACTAAGAGACGGGCTCAGCAAATCCACTAAGAAGGTCTCTGAGTCGTTGGCGAGCCTGCCGTCCCTATCGGCGCTCATTGGCAAGTCAAAACTCGACGCGACATCATTAGAAGAAGTTGAAGATGCGCTGATTGCTGCCGATCTTGGCACGGCCTCATCGATCCGCCTTGCCGCCGCGCTAAAGGCTCATAAATTTGCCGGACCAGTTGACGCAGACTCGATTGCGCTCGCCCTTGCCGAGGGGTTGGAGATGATTTTGGAACCGGTAGCCAAGCCATTGAAAATCAAATCTGAGAACCGGCCGCACGTAGTTCTTCTCGTTGGGGTGAACGGATCTGGCAAGACTACGACCGCTGGAAAGCTTGCACAAAAATGGCAAGCACAGGGTAAAAAAGTTTTGCTGGCAGCTGGTGATACATTTCGGGCGGCGGCAGTCGAGCAGTTGCAAATCTGGGGCGAGCGAACTGGCACATCTGTGATTGCTGATACCAATGGGGGAGATGCTGCAGCACTAGCCTACCGTGCATTGGCACAGGCTATCGAAGAAAATGCAGATGTGCTGATCATCGATACAGCAGGACGTCTGCAAAACCGCAGTGAATTAATGGATGAGTTGGTAAAGATTATCCGGGTAATCCGCAAACTGGATAAGAGCGCCCCACATGACTCGGTTATTATTTTGGATGGGACCGTTGGCCAAAATGCACTATCTCAGGTTAAGGCTTTTGCAGCCGTTGCTGATGTATCTGGCTTGATTGTTACCAAACTTGACGGGTCTGCAAAAGGCGGTGTCGTCGTGGCCCTTGCAGAAGAGTTTGGCCTGCCCGTCCATGCTGTTGGTGTTGGTGAAGGGGTCGATGATTTGCAGCCCTTTGCCGCTGATGAATTTGCCAAGGCGCTTGCTGGGGTTGGGGCTGATTAGGCTTTTTTGTGTTAGTTTAAATGGGCCCGGCCTTCGGTTAACTGGGTAAAAGTTTCGTGCTGCGACCTGTTAGGTAATAGACCAGCAAGCCGGCATATTCATGCAGGCTTTGACGTAGAAGCAAAATGCCGCCTGCTATGCTCCACCACCTAGTGTGTCCGGTTTTTGGCGTCTGGTAATCAACAGGATAGGGAATAATTCCGGTCCATCCCGCTGCGGCAAAACTGCCAACAGCGCGCGGCATGTGATTTGCAGATGTAATAAGAATCCAATTCGTGCCCGGCTCAGTGGCGAAAACCCGCCGGCTATTCACTGCATTTTCAAATGTATTTTGGCTGTTTTCCTCATAGAGAACAGTTGTATTCAAACCACCAAGCTTGCGAATCAGATCTCGAATATTGTCGCTTTCGCGCCATCCGCGTTGGCTCAATTCACTGGAAAACCCGCTGAATAAAATTGGTGTTTGTGGAAGCTGGCGGGCCAAAACCATGGCGGCAGTAAATCTCTCTGCGCTGGCGGTTAGCCCATATTGATTATGACTTTCGGCAACTACACCGTTGCCTGTAAAGCCTCCAAGAACGATGATTCCGTCAATGTGTTTTGCGCCAATTTCACCGCGAGGAATGCGGTTCTCAAGAAACTGTAATGGAAGGCTGGAAAGTGGCAAGATGCCGAAAAAAAGTGGCAGAGCTATCGCGGCTGTAAATGAAAAGCGCATGATCCACCGCCATTGTCGCCATCGGGCAATTACACCGATTAAAAGAAACAGATAGGGAATAATAAGCGGCTCAAGCAAAAGGCTCAGCGTCTTTGATAAAATAAAAAACATAGGCTATTCTTGACAATTGCGGGCAAAAAGCGCAATAGAATTCAGACACTCATGTCATCTCCGAATGTCATGACCTTAGCGGGTTACGCACGTCCTTGAAGTCTTCGAGCACGGGCGCCACTTCTCTGTTTACAATTCGGATGATCGTTAATGTAGGTGTGACGAGTATAGTCGTAATGAGGTAAGCGGGTTCAAAGCCATGTTTGATACGCTGAAAAGTAAATTAGCTGATGTCTTTGACGGGCTTGCTCGTCGAGGAGCTCTTAGCGAGTCTGACGTTGATACCGCACTTCGTGAAGTACGGCTTGCTTTGCTTGATGCTGATGTTGCGTTGCCCGCGGTAAAAGTCTTCACCGAAAAAGTGCGTGAACGGGCGGTTGGTGTTGCCAGCATGCGGGCGGTCCGGCCCGACCAGCAGGTGATCAAGATTGTTCATGATGCCTTAATAGAAATGCTTGGTGGAGATGCTGAGCCTTTGAAAATCTCAACGAACCCGCCCTCCGTTATTCTTCTGGCTGGCTTACAAGGTTCTGGTAAAACAACGACGGCGGGCAAGCTGGCCTTGCGCCTTCGGACACGTGATCGCAAAAAAGTGATGCTAGCCTCGCTTGATGTAACCCGCCCGGCGGCGCGGGAACAATTGCGGATGCTTGGTGATCAGGCTGAAGTTGGTGTGTTGAATGAGGTCGATGGCGAAAGCCCGGCTCAGATTGCCAAACGCGCATTGCAAGCGGCAAAATTACAAGCCTATGACGTTCTAATTCTTGATACAGCTGGCCGCTTGAGCATTAATGAACCCTTGATGGCCGAGCTTCGCGATATCAAAAAACTGACCAACCCCCATGAAATCCTTCTAGTCGCCGACTCGATGACTGGTCAGGATGCGGTGAATACAGCCGATGCCTTCCATAAGGCGGTTGGCGTAACGGGTATTGTGCTGACACGTCTTGATGGTGATGCGCGAGGCGGTGCGGCACTGTCGATGCGTCATGTCACTGGATGCCCAATCAAGCTGGCAGGTATTGGCGAAAAACAGGATGCGCTTGAAGATTTTGATCCAGCGCGCCTTGCTGGCCGCATTTTGGATATGGGCGATGTGGTCGCGCTTGTTGAGAAGGCTGCCGAGGCCATCGAAGCTGAAGAAGCTGAGAAACTGGCCAAGCGCATGGCTAAGGGCCAGTTCGACATGAATGATTTTCTAGCACAAATTCGCCAGCTTCAAAAAATGGGCGGGTTTGGTGGCTTATTGGGTATGCTGCCCGGCATTGGTAAGATGCAAAAGCAAATCGCTGCCGCTGGCATCGATGACAGCATGATAAAACGGCAAGAAGCCATTATTCTGTCGATGACGAAAAAGGAACGAATTGCTGTAGGGTTGCTGAATGCATCGCGGCGCAAGCGTATAGCGGCCGGTTCGGGGACCTCGGTTCAAGAGGTGAACAGGCTAGTGAAACAATATCAGGATATGGCTCGGATGATGAAAAAGCTTGGCGGCAAAACGGGCGCTGCAGCGATGAAGGCTATGCTTGGTGGCTCTGGGGTGGGCGCTGCTGGAATGGGTAATGCTGGCGGCATGCCAGATCTCGGTGTTTTATCGCGCGGCCTTGGAAAAGGATTGGGCGGCGGTGTTGCGCAAGGACTGGGAAGTGGTCTCGCCAATGGATTGCCCGGTTTGGGTGGCAAACCCGCGGGCAAGAAGAAATAGAGTTAATGGACGACTAACGCCAATGAAAGGGATAAATTCATGGCTTTAAAAATTAGACTAGCACGCGGCGGTGCAAAAAAACGCCCATTTTACCGGATTGTTGTTGCCGAAGCATCAGCACCACGCGATGGCCGCTATGTTGAGCGTGTTGGCACCTATAACCCAATGGTCCCAAAAGAGCATGAACAGCGTATGACATTGAATAGCGAGCGGATTACATTCTGGCTTGGCAAAGGTGCCAAGCCAACTGAGCGCGTTCACAAAATGCTTGCTGCTGCTGGCCTCGCTGAACCCTTTATTATTCGTGATCAGCCAAAGAAATCAGCTCCTGGTAAAAAACGGGCAGAGCGCGAGGCCGAAGCCGCCGAGGCTGCTGTTGAAACACCTGCCGAAGAGGCTGCTGCTGAAACACCTGCCGAAGAGGCTGCTGTTGAAACACCTGCCGAAGAGGCTGCTGCTGAAACACCTGCCGAAGAGGCTGCTGTTGAAACACCTGCCGAAGAGGCTGCTGCTGAAACACCTGCCGAAGAGGCTGCTGATGAAACACCTGCCGAAGAGGCTGCTGCTGAAACACCTGCCGAAGAGGCTGCTGTTGAAACACCTGCCGAAGAGGCTGCTGCTGAAACACCTGCCGAAGAGGCTGCTGTTGAAACACCTGCCGAAGAGGCTGCTGCTGAAACACCTGCCGAAGAGGCTGCTGACGGAGAGGTTACTAAAGAAAAGGCGGATAGTTAGTGTCAGTTTGCAAGCTGCCAATCGGTGCGATTGTTGGTCCACAGGGAATCAGGGGACATTTCAAGGTAAAACCGTTTACCGCGGCCCCAAAATCGCTATCGGCATATGGCCCTGTCACAACCGATAGAGGCCAGCAACTGTTGCTACAAATCATGTCGGTCAATGCAAACGGATTGGCGATTGTTCGTACCGAGGGTGTGGAGACACGAGACGCGGCAGAAGCCTTGCGGGGTGCAACTTTGTATGTGATTCGGGACAGCTTGCCAGAGCCCGATGAGGGTGAATTCTATCATGCAGATTTGCTGGGGATAGCAGTGAAAGGGCAAGATGGTGCTGAGCTCGGTAATTTGGTGGCGATTCATGATTTTGGTGCTGGTGAAATTGCTGAGCTGGCACCTCGGAAAGGTCCAACGATTATGGTTCCTTTTGGCGGTGATCGGATAGTCACCGTTGACATGGCGGCAAAAGAACTTCGTCTCGTAGTGCCTGATGGTTTGCTTGATGATACCAATGTAGGTGATGAAACTAACGTAGATAAAATTGGCTAACAGAGCTAAAGACAAAAGGCCAAGTTACATTCGCTGATCTTAACAAGGATGGGTAAACTGGGAAAGGGTGGGTGCATGGCGAACATAACGCCCGACTTGAACCAAAAAACCAGTGATCGTGATGCTTTGCCCCGTTGGCAAGCAACGGTGTTAACCCTTTTTCCAGAAATGTTTCCTGGACCGTTGCAACATTCATTGGCAGGAAAATCGTTAAAAGAGGGAATTTGGTCGCTGAAAAAACTGGACATTCGGGAGTTTGCGCGCGATAAGCACCGAACCGTAGATGACGCTCCCCTTGGCGGTGGCGTCGGTATGGTGTTAAAACCAGATGTCGTGGCAGCCGCGCTGGATGCCGTTGAAGATTGTCCGGGCCCAAGGATTTACCTTTCACCCCGGGGCAGGGTGCTGGATCAGGCATTGGTTCATGAGTTAGTCGCCGCGAAAGGCGCGGTGCTTTTATGTGGGCGCTATGAAGGGGTCGATCAGAGGGTAATCGACTCGGCTAATTTGATGGAGGTTAGTGTCGGCGATTATATTTTGTCAGGTGGTGAGACAGCTGCGCTGACCGTGATGGACGCTGTGGTCCGCCTGCTGCCGGGTGTATTGGGTAAGGAAGCGAGTCATCGTGAGGAAAGTTTTGAGACCGGGTTGCTAGAGCATTCGCATTACACGCAACCTCGTGTCTGGAATGGCATTGAAGCGCCAGAAGTTCTGGCTTCAGGCCACCACCGCAAAATCGCTGAATGGCGACAGGCGGAGGCAGAAAAAGAGACGCAGCGTCGCCGGCCGGATTTGTGGCAACAATATCTGGCTAGGTTGGTGCTGCACAAGGGTAAAAAATGAGTTATCTGCCAGCAAGGGTCTGGAGATCGGGGCCAACTTCCGGTCAGGGTAACGTGGAATGGATGAAGGGACAGGGGCATGAACATTATTGACCGCATCGGCAATAAACAGATAACGAAGGTGCTTGGCCAACGGCAATTGCCGGAATTTGCACCCGGCGACACTTTACGTGTCGACGTCAAAGTGATCGAAGGCTCTCGCGAGCGTATTCAGGCGTTTGAAGGGGTCTGCATTGCCCGTAAAAGCAACGGCGTAAATTCATCATTCACCGTTCGTAAAATTTCCTACGGTGAAGGTGTTGAGCGTGTATTTCCAACCCATGCTCCGCAAGTTGCTGGTGTGACTGTCATGCGGCGTGGACGGGTTCGTCGTGCGAAGCTATATTATTTACGTGGTCGGACTGGTAAGGCAGCGCGTATCGCTGAAAAAACAACCTATCGCGAGGCGTCATCCTCTTAAATTGCCCGACCGGCCTTGTGGGATGACTTCCTCGCCGGCAGCAATCAGGAGAATGATATGTCGGCTCCAAAAACTTTGTTTGATAAGATCTGGGATGCGCATGTGGTGCATCAGCAAGATGATGGTACGTGCCTGATTTACATTGATCGGCATCTTGTTCATGAGGTGACCAGTCCACAGGCCTTTGAGGGTCTTCGAAACAATCACAGAGTAGTGCGCGCACCTAATCGTACCCTCGCTGTTGCCGATCACAATATCCCAACGACGGACCGCTCGGTTGGTATCGAAGATGAAGAAAGCCGAATTCAGGTTGAAGCTCTGGAAAAAAATGCGGCTGACTTTGGTGTACCGTATTTTGCAATGACTGATATCCGCCAAGGCATTGTTCATGTTATTGGCCCAGAACAAGGTTTTACCCTGCCTGGAATGACCATTGTTTGTGGTGACTCGCACACTGCAACGCATGGGGCGTTCGGCGCCCTTGCTTTTGGTATTGGTACGTCTGAAGTTGAGCACGTTCTGGCCACACAGACATTGATCCAAAAGCCAGCCAAGAATATGCGTATCACAGTTGATGGCGATCTTGCTGATGGCGTAACTGCCAAGGATGTAATCCTAGCTATTATTGGTAAAATAGGAACAGCTGGCGGCACGGGTCATGTGATGGAATTTGCCGGATCGGTTATTCGCGGTTTGTCGATGGAAGGCCGCATGACGGTTTGTAATATGGCTATTGAAGCTGGGGCCCGTGCTGGAATGATTGCACCAGACCAAGTAACATATGATTATTTAGCCGATCGCCCAATGAGTCCAAAGGGTGAAAACTGGGATAACGCTGTTGCCTATTGGCAAACTTTGCCATCCGATGCCGATGCCAGCTATGACACTGAGGTCATCCTTCCAGCCGAAGAAATTGCTCCAACTGTAACCTGGGGAACAAGCCCTGAAGACGCTCTGGCAATCACTGAAACTGTGCCAAATCCGGAACGGGAAAAAGATGCCAGCAAACGCTCAAAGATGGAACGGGCAATTGCGTATATGGGCCTGATACCGGGCCAGAAATTGACCGACATAAAAGTTGATACAGTTTTTATTGGGTCCTGCACGAACAGTCGTATTGAGGATCTTCGCGCAGCTGCGGCACTAGCCCAAGGTCGCAAGGTGGCAGACGGGATGCGGGCACTCGTGGTTCCAGGATCAGGGCTTGTCAAGGAACAGGCTGAAGCTGAGGGGCTGGATAAGGTGTTTGTCGCTGCTGGTTTTGAGTGGCGTGAGCCGGGCTGTTCAATGTGCCTTGCGATGAATGCTGATAAACTGACTGATGGCGAGCGCTGCGCTTCTACCTCAAATCGTAATTTTGAAGGCCGTCAGGGCCGTGGTGGCCGCACCCACCTTGTCAGCCCACAAATGGCCGTTGCCGCCGCATTGTCTGGGCATCTGACCGATGTGCGAAACATCTGAGCGGAAAAGGAGCGATCTTGTGCAGAAATTTGATAAATTGACCGGTATTGCTGCGCCGTTGGATATTTTGAATATTGATACAGATATGATAATTCCGAAGCAGTTCTTGAAAACTATCAAGCGATCTGGCCTTGGCAAAAACTTGTTTGACGAAATGCGTTTCAATTTGGATGGAAGCGAAATTGACGATTTTGTGCTGAATCAGGCACCGTATCGGAATGCAAAAATTCTGGTTGCTGGCGACAATTTTGGTTGCGGGTCGAGCCGTGAGCATGCGCCATGGGCGCTGCTTGATTTCGGCGTGCGTTGTGTGATTTCGACTAGTTTTGCAGACATATTCTACAATAATTGTTTCAAGAACGGTATTCTGCCGATCGTCGTCAGCGCTGATGATCGTGACGCTTTGATGTCTGATGCTAAAGACAAAGAAAATCCGGAACTAGCGGTTGATTTGATCAATCAGACCATTCAGCGACCAAATGGCCCAACCGTGTCATTTGATATTGACCCTTTTCGCAAGCAATGCCTCCTAGAAGGTCTCGATGATATCGGCTTGACCCTTGAAAAAGCAGATGACATTGATCAATACGAGGCGAGGCGTGATCAAGAGCAGCCGTGGTTGTAAATAGCTGGGCTTTACGTAGAACCGGAGATTTAAGGAAAAGAAGATGGCGTCTAACCGTAAAGTAATGGTGTTACCTGGCGATGGAATCGGTAATGAAGTAATGCAAGCCAATATGAAACTCATTGACTGGCTGGCAAAACATCGCAACGTTGGCTTTGATATATCCGAAGGGCTCGTTGGCGGTGCCGCCTATGATGTGCATGGCACCCCATTGACCGATGAAACTCTTGCCGACTCAATGGCGAGTGACGCGGTTCTTTTTGGTGCGGTTGGGGCGCCAGAATATGATGATGTTCCATTTGAAGTTCGCCCTGAGGCAGGTTTGCTTCGGCTACGGAAGGAATTAGACCTTTTTGCCAATTTACGCCCTGCTATGGTGTTCCCAACCTTGGTTAATGCGTCAACGTTAAAGCCTGATGTGGTTTCAGGGCTAGATATTATGATTCTCCGCGAATTATGCGGTGGGTCTTATTTTGCCGAACCGCGTGGTATTGAAGATATGGGTGGTGGCATCAAAAAAGGTTATGATACAAATGCTTATACAACCCCTGAAATTGAGCGTATTGGACGTGTTGGGATAGAGTTGGCTCGCAAACGTGATGGTCGTTTGACATCAGTTGAAAAGGCTAATGTGATGCATTCGGGTGTTTTGTGGCGGCGGGTTATGACAGCGCTTCATAAAGTTGAAGGTGACGGCGTGCAGCTTAGCCACATGTATGCTGATAACTGCGCCATGCAGTTGGTCCGCAATCCAAAGCAGTTTGATGTCATTGTAACTGATAATCTGTTTGGTGACCTTTTATCGGATTGTGCGGCCATGCTTACCGGATCGCTTGGCATGCTGCCATCTGCATCGCTTGGCCAGCCAGACCTCGAAACTGGTTTACCGAGGGCAATGTATGAGCCGGTTCATGGATCAGCACCGGATATTGCTGGAAAAGACCTTGCCAACCCTTTGGCACAGTTCCTTAGTTTTGCTATGATGTTGCGCTATAGCTTTGACCAAGCAGATGAGGCTGATTTGGTAGAAAAGGCTGTTGACATGGCTCTTGAAAGTAAACGGACAGGCGATATTATGGCGCCGGGCTGCGAGCAGACGGGAACTGAGGGTATGACCAAAGCCGTGCTTGACGCAATGGATCGTCTGGGTCGCTAAATAACAATCGCTATTATTTTTTGATGGCGCGCCCAAACCCGTTCCGCCACACAAGTATGGATTTTGGACATCAATATGAGGATACCACCATGGGGTATAAAGTTGCTGTTGTAGGCGCGACCGGTGCGGTTGGCCGTGAAATGTTGCAAACTTTGGCTGAGCGGAATTTTCCGGCAGACAAAGTCTATGCACTGGCATCGTCAAAGTCTATCGGTCAAGAAGTATCATACGGTGATGATGAAATCTTGATTGTTGAGGCGCTTGATAAGTTTGACTTTGCTGCAGCTGAAATTGCACTGTTTTCAGCTGGCGGTGATACGGCTAAAACCTATGCACCAATCGCAGGTCAGGCTGGCTGTCTTGTGATTGATAATTCATCTGCTTTCCGTATGGATGATGATGTGCCACTGGTGGTGCCAGAGGTTAATCCTGATAGTGTTCCGTCCTCCCTGATCGAGAATGGTGGGCGTAACATAATTGCTAATCCAAATTGTTCGACAGCCCAGCTGGTGGTAGCCCTCAAACCGCTTCATGATGCTTTTATAATCAAGCGGGTTGTTGTTTCAACTTATCAGGCGGTATCGGGAGCTGGCCGACCAGCCATGGATGAATTGTTCAATCAGACAAAGGGTATCTATGTAAATGATGCGGTACAGCCGGAGATTTTTACCAAGCAGATTGCGTTTAATGCGATCCCTCATATTGATATCTTCCTTGACGACGGCTTTACCAAGGAAGAATGGAAAATGACCGCCGAGACCAAGAAAATCTTGGATCCAACCATTGAGCTTGTTGCGCATTGTGTACGAATTCCTGTTTTTGTTGGTCATAGCGAGGCGGTCTTTATTGAGACGCAACAGCCGATGACCGAAAAAGCTGTACGAGGTCTGCTGGGTGACGCGCCAGGTGTTATTGTGGTTGATCACCGCGCGAATGAAGGTTACGTGACGCCGCATGAAGCTGCGGGTGAGGATGCTGTATATATTAGCCGTATTCGCCAAGATCCTACCGTAACGAACGGCATGGTCTTCTGGTGCGTGTCTGATAATCTTAGAAAAGGCGCTGCATTGAATTCTGTTCAAATTGCTGAATTGATTGCTGCGCAAGATATTCGAGGGCGCTAGCTATTGTTCAATTGGCGCTCGGGTGATTTCACAATTTCGGTATCGGTTTTAATAGATTGATGTTTTCCAATAATTTGATTTCTAGGTGATTGTTGCTCCGGTCAATTATGTTATGGGCCTGTGCGCTGGCAGCTTTAAAGCTGTCGTTGATGGAATGGCCAGACGCAAGCCAGCTTGCAAAAATTGTTGTTAGTAAATCACCACCTCCAGCTATTCCGCTAGTTCGTTTTTGGAAGGCCATATCAATAAGGTCAGTTTGACTAATCAAACGATCATGAATGCTGTTATCGGTATGGTTAATGCCAGTAACTAAAACACCGTTTAGATGAGGGTATTGTTCTAGGAGATGCCGAGCAGCTTTATCAGCGCTTGGCACATCTCTCACCGTTTGGCCAGATAGGAGCTCAAGCTCAAACTGATTGGGTGTGACAAAGTTGGCAAGTGGTAGCAAATTATCACGCATTGCTGTAACCAGTTTATTGTCAACATAGACACGGCCATTATCGCCAAGCACTGGATCAAGAATATAAGTGCCCCTAATCTGCTCTAGTTGCCAGGCCCTGATCAACTGGGAGATGGCATTGACTTGTGTGAGAGCACCCAGATAACCGGTGATGACAGTTCCGATAGTTTTTAATTTCCCCAGATTCGGTAAAGCGCTAAGGATTGCATTAAAAGTGGCATCTGGCATTGGCCCACCGGCGATCAAACCGTACCCTGGATGAGCTGCGAGAGCGACAGTATTAACCATCAAAGGCTGGTGCCCAAGATGGGTAATAACTGGCCCGGCAACATTATTGCCAACGAACCCAATTGTTACGGTAGACTGAATTGATAAGATCTGTTCCATCAAGATTTGTTGTGCCGCGCTTTTCGCAAAAAGGCAAATGCAATTAAATCAAATAATTTTTGAGAATATTTTACAATGATGCGTACGTTAGGCCGGGTCGTTTTTAGGGAATAATTTGGGAGACAGATTTTTTCCTTACGCATTGACTATTTGAGACTGGTATCTCATATATCAATGATAATAAGCGTATATATGAGCTTTTTTTCCGTCTTACCTTTATTTTGAGGGCTCGAATGGCAAAGCCTCGTCCACTATCACCGCATCTTCAGGTTTACCGGCCCCAGTTAACATCGGTAATGTCGATTATGCATCGTGCTAGCGGTGCGGTACTTGCTACTGGTAGTTTAATATTAGTAGTTTGGCTGACTGCCCTTGCGGCAGGCGACGATGTTTTTGGTTCCGTTACTACTGCGTTGCATCATCCAGTTGGACAGTTGGTTTTGTTTGGCTACTCGCTAGCGCTCGTTTATCATGGTTTAAACGGCGTTCGTCATTTGTCGTGGGATTTGCGCATTGGCCTAGAGATTAGACAGGTCTATCAATCTGGTTATCTGGTGCTTGGTCTTACCTTTGTAGTGACTGCAGCCCTATGGCTTTTGGTATAAAAAGGGACCGTTCATGGCACACCCATCTGCAAGACATCCGCGTGAACCTGGATATGGTCATTGGCGCTGGCAGCGTATCAGTGCGATCATAACACTGATCTTGATGGTCTATTTTACCTATCTTATGGCCTCACTGGGTCCGCTTAGTTATCCAGAAGCGCTTAGCTTCGTTGCGACGCCGCATCAGGGAATTGCTCTTGGGCTGTTGGTTATTGTGGGTATGTTTCACGCGGCGCTCGGCGTGCAGGTGATTATTGAGGATTATGTTCCGCTTACCAGTGGCCGTTTGGCCTTGGTGATCATGGCGAGAGGTGTTTTCGCCATCGCTTCTTTGCTGGGTCTTATTGCGGTTAGCCATATCATGGGATGGGTATAGGGGGGCAGTGTAAAGTCCAGAATTGGATAGATTTGCGAAACTGTCGCGAAGAAAAGGTTGAAGTTAATGAGTGCTTATGAAATCACTGACCATCAATATGATGTTGTCGTTGTTGGTGCGGGTGGTGCCGGGTTGCGTGCAACCCTCGGCATGGCTGCTGGTGGATTGAAAACAGCCTGTATTACGAAAGTTTTTCCCACAAGGTCGCATACCGTTGCTGCCCAAGGTGGTATTGGGGCGGCATTGAATAATATGGGCGAGGGTGATAATTGGCAGTTTCATATGTATGATACTGTTAAGGGGTCGGATTGGCTGGGCGATCAAGACGCCATTGAATATATGTGCCGAAATGCTATCCCGTCGGTGATTGAGTTAGAAAATTATGGTGTGCCTTTTTCGCGAACTGAGGAAGGCAAGATTTATCAGCGCCCATTTGGCGGCCATACGCTGGATCACGGTAAATCAATGGCCCGGCGGGCTTGTGCTGCAGCTGACCGGACGGGTCATGCCATCCTGCATACTTTGTATCAACAATGTTTAAAATATCAGGCGCATTTCCATATTGAATATTTTGTCCTTGATCTGTTGATGACCGATGAAGGTGAATGTGCAGGTGTTCTAGCACTATGTATGGAAGATGGCAGCCTTCATCGGTTCTGGGGACAGCAAACGGTACTAGCAACTGGTGGTTACGGCCGTGTTTATTTCTCCTGTACATCGGCCCACACCTGCACTGGTGATGGAAATGCTATGGCGCTTCGGGCTGGATTGCCGCTTCAAGATATGGAGTTTGTTCAGTTTCACCCAACCGGGGTTTATGGCGCTGGTGTTCTTATTACCGAAGGCGCTCGAGGTGAAGGCGGTTATCTGACTAATTCTGAGGGCGAACGTTTCATGGAACGGTTTGCGCCAACCGCTAAGGACCTAGCAAGCCGTGATGTGGTAAGTCGGGCGATGACGATTGAGATCAATGAGGGGCGCGGTGTCGGGCCGAACAAGGACCATATAATGCTACATCTTGAGCACATTGATTCTGCAACACTTCATACGCGGCTTCCGGGCATTACCGAGACAGCAAAAATTTTCTGTGGTGTTGATGTGACGCGCGAACCCATTCCAGTCTTGCCAACGGTCCATTATAATATGGGTGGTATACCAACCAACTATCATGGTGAAGTGTTGGCTCCAACCAAAGATAATGAAAATGCAGTTGTGCCAGGTCTTATGGCAATTGGTGAGGCAGCCTGCGTTTCCGTTCATGGAGCGAATCGCCTCGGGACGAACTCGCTTCTTGACATTGTAGTCTTCGGCCGGGCCGCAGCTCACCGCGCCACTGAAATTGTTACACCTGATGCTACTTCGAAGCGGGCACCCCAACATGCGACAGACAAAGCGATTGCTCGTTTTGATCGAATGCGTAACGCAAATGGCAGCAAAAGTGCAGCAGCGATTCGAATTGAAATGCAACATGCGATGCAGCGTCACGCTGCGGTTTTCAGATCTAGCGAATCACTAGAACGTGGTGTTGGAACAATGGACCAGATTGCTGGCAAGATGGGACATATTGGCGTTGCAGATAAATCACTTATCTGGAACACTGACCTAATTGAAGCACTGGAACTAGAAAATTTAATGGGACAGGCTTTGGTTAGCATAAGATCTGCCGCTCAAAGACAGGAGTCACGTGGTGCGCATGCGCATGAAGATTGGCCTGAGCGTGACGATGAAAACTGGATGAAACATACAATTATGTGGCTTGATGAACAAAATAAGTCAAAGCTGGGTTACCGCAGGGTTGGGATGACAACGTTGAGCAATGATATTGCTCCAATTCCGCCAGCACCGAGGGTTTACTAGGTACGGACGGAAAATTAGAAAATGGCCGAGTTCAGACTACCAAAAAATTCACGCATAACTGATGGCATGGTGCATAAGGCCCCTGTCGGGGCAAACAATGTGAAAACCTTCAAAATATATCGTTGGTCACCCGATGATGACGCCCAACCGCGCATTGATGCTTTTGACATCGATCTCGATGATTGCGGGCCAATGGTTTTGGATGCGCTGATTAAAATTAAAAATGAGACAGACAGTAGTCTGACTTTTCGTCGGTCCTGCCGTGAGGGAATTTGTGGGTCGTGTTCAATGAATATTGACGGCACGAATACCCTTGCGTGTCTAAAAGGCATTAAAGACATTAAAGGCGATGTTAACATATATCCGTTACCACATATGCCTGTTGTAAAGGATCTGGTGCCAGATCTCAGTAATGCATATCGGCAATTGACCTCAATTGAGCCATGGTTAAAGGCAGACAACTCGGCACCCGAGGGGGAAGAACGTCGCCAGTCACCTGTCGAGCGTGAAAAGCTGGATGGCTTGTGGGAATGTGTCTTGTGCTTTAGCTGTTCCACTGCTTGTCCAAGTTATTGGTGGAATGGTGATAATTATCTTGGCCCGGCAGTTCTTTTGCAGGCCTATCGCTGGATTTCCGATAGCCGCGATGACCGAAAACGCGAACGGTTAGATGCGCTGGATGATAGCTTTTCATTATACCGTTGCCATACGATTATGAATTGCGCCAAGACCTGTCCGAAAGGATTAAACCCCGGAAAGGCAATTGCAGGCATTAAAAGTGAAATGGGACAACGTTAGCCTTATCTGCTTGGTCGTATTCGCAAGGTGGTAAATTTTGATGTCCAATGGCCGGCAAAACCATTGTAATTATCCGAGCCAGCAATTGGCTGGGAGGGTGGCTAATCATACCCTAAACCCTGACTCGGCACAGACAGCGGTCGCTGTAAAGCTTGATCGTTTGCTCGACCGGTTGATGGCTGCTAGGGCGCCGCGTGGATTTGTAGCACGCGCAGTCAACTCAGCATTGCGCTGGATGGGGGTTTTTCAAAGGGATAATGTAAAAGGCCTTTATATTTATGGTGGTGTTGGCCGCGGTAAAACCATGCTGATGGATATGTTACATGAATCGGCAAAGACATTACGACTGGATATGGATGGGGCACCTACGGTTTGGCGATTGCATTTTCATGATTTCATGGTTCTGGCCCAAGATTTCATTCATGCGGCGCGACAAAACGGTGCTGATGATCCGATTGAAAGTGCGGCGGCTGAATTGGCAGCGCGCGGAATGGTGGTCTGTTTTGATGAAATGGAAGTGCGTGACATCGCGGATGCAATGATACTTGCACGACTGTTTTCGGGTATGCTTGATCGCGGTGTGGTTGTGGTGGCAACATCGAACCGTCATGCTGATGATTTATATATGAATGGTCTTCATCGTGATCGGTTTCTACCATTCATAGCGCTTTTAAAGGAACGTTGCGAAGTATGCCAGCTAAATGAAGGCACCGATTGGCGGAGCGTTGAACTTGCTGGCATGCCCACATGGTATATACCGTCACACGCAAATTGTGACCAGCTTGATGCAGCCTTCGAACAGCTTTCTGGAGGAGTCGTCGTTACTGATGAAATTATTCGTGTGGCGGGCCGTGAGATCATTATCGAGAAAGTTGCCGGTGACGTAGGGTTTGCCAGTTTTGCCAATCTTTGCGATGTACCGCTTGGCGCGCGTGATTATCTTGCCATCGCTGGACGGTTCGCCGGGCTTGTGTTAAGCGATGTGCCAAATTTTACCGATGAAAATGACCATTTGGCACGCCGATTTATGTGGTTGATTGATGCGCTATATGATCGGGGAAGGTTTCTTATAGCCTCGGCAGATGCCGATATTGCTGACCTTTATCAGGGGTATCAATGGCAGTTTGAGTTTGAACGAACGGCATCACGACTTAGTGAAATGACACAGCGTGGAAAACCTCAAGATAAGCTATGATTGATGTCAATTTTTAGGTTTGTTCTTGAATGTTTTTTGATAGTTATGTACACAAAATCACGAGCCGCGCGTGTCAAATTTTCTTAGGTCATGGCGTGGCACTCTCCACCTATGTAATTAATGGAACGCAGTGACATGGCACGTAACAAAATCTCACTTATTGGAGCTGGTAATATTGGAGGTACATTAGCGCTTTTGGCAGGCCTGAAAGAGCTTGGTGACGTATTGCTTTTTGATATTGCCGAGGGTGTTCCGCAAGGCAAGGCGCTTGATATTGCTCAGGCAAGCCCCATTGAGGGGTTCAATGCCGCGGTTTCCGGTTCCAATGATTATGCTGCACTTGCTGGTAGCGATGTGGTGATTGTAACTGCTGGAGTTGCTCGCAAGCCAGGCATGAGCCGCGATGATTTGATTGGCATTAATACAAATGTGATGAATCAAGTAGGTGCTGGCATCAAGGATCATTGCCCAAATGCGTTTGTGATTTGTATAACCAACCCGCTGGATGTTATGGTTGGTGTCTTGCAAAAAGCATCAGGCTTGCCGACCAATATGGTGGTTGGCATGGCTGGCGTTCTCGACTCTGCCCGTTTTCGCCTATTCCTTGCTGAAGAGTTTGACGTTTCGGTTGAAGATGTTACAGCCTTTGTTCTTGGGGGACATGGTGATACGATGGTGCCACTGACTCGTTATTCCGCAGTGGCTGGCATTCCGGTTCCTGACTTGATCAAAATGGGTTGGTCCAGCAATGCCAAGATTGCTGATATTGTTCAGCGAACCCGGGATGGTGGAGCAGAAATTGTTGGATTACTGAAAACGGGCTCAGCCTTTTATGCACCAGCGTCATCAGCGATCGAGATGGCTGATGCATATATCAAAGATAAAAAACGACTTTTACCATGTGCTGCTTATGTCGATGGCGCCTATGGCCTTAATGGGCTTTATGTCGGTGTGCCTGTTGTTATGGGAGCCAATGGTGTTGAACGGATTGTTGAAATTGCGCTTGATGCGGATGAGCAAGCAATGTTTGATAAATCAGTTGCAGCTGTAAAGGCGCTGAACGAAGTTGTTGCCAATCTATAGCGTTGCTTGGATTTTACAGCAAATGACGACAGAAACTGGAATCCTTTGGCCGGCAATTACCGGCCTTCTTTGTAGCCATATGTACGAGTTTAAACCAAGAAAACTCTATACGACTTGAAATACCAAAATTAACGAATACACTATCAATTCAACAAGAGAATAAATGTTGTAACTGGGTCGTTATACGCTAGGGGGTGTAACTTTCTTCATGGATGATTCCGTTTCAAATTTGGGTGATGCTGCGAATTTTGCATCGATTGATTTTAGCCTTCTTTCGGGAGCAAATGCTACATTTATAGCCGAAATGAACAAGGCGTGGCGAGAAAACCCATCATCAGTTGACCCCCATTGGGCAGCTTATTTTGAACAACTTGGCAGAACGGCTGATTCAGGGGCGGAAATCGAAGCTGGTCCTAGCTGGGGACGTCAACAAAGCCGCGTTGTTGGGGCTGTGGATCCCGAGGCATCAATAAAGGCAGTTGCGAAAGCGCATAGATCTGGAAGACGCATCAATGCTGGCGATGTGCGAGCCGCAACGTTGGACTCATTGCGAGCGGTGATGTTGATTCGCGCATATCGAAGTAATGGGCACCTTTTGGCGAGACTTGATCCATTAGCGCTTGAAGAACCAGATCTCCATCCTGAGCTTGACCCAATTAATTATGGTTTTGGTGACGGTGATTGGGAGCGGCCAATATTCATTGACAATGTGTTGGGGCTTGAAACTGCCACATTGTCAGAAATCATTGAACGGCTTCGTCAAACTTATTGTGGAACAATCGGCGTTGAGTTTATGCACGTCCAGGACCCAAAACAAAAAGCTTGGATACAAGAGCGGATTGAGTCCATTAACAATCAAACTGATTTCACGCTAAGGGGTAAGTCAGCAATTTATGAGCGGCTTGTTGATGCGGATGAGTTTGGTAAGTATCTCCATAAAAAATTTCCCGGTACAAAAAGGTTTGGTTTGGACGGCGGTGAAGCCGTCATTCCCGCTTTAGAACAAATATTAAAACGAGGTAGTCAACTTGGACTGAGCGAAGTCGTTGTTGGAATGGCGCATCGGGGACGGTTGAACATTCTTCATAATGTGATGCAGAAGCCCTTTCGCGCAATTATTTCTGAGTTTCATGGGAGATCGGCAACCCCTGAGGATGTTGGTATCTCGGGAGATGTTAAATATCACATGGGTGCCTCGTCTGATCGCGTTTTTGATGACATGAATGTGCATCTGTCATTGGCGCCTAACCCATCGCACCTTGAAATTGTTGACCCTGTCATTGTCGGACGTGTTCGTGCCAAACAGCAGCAATTAGGTGATGCCAACCGAACTAAGGTTTTGGGTATTTTGTTGCATGGGGATGCTGCCTTTGCAGGCCAAGGCGTGGTTGGTGAGACCTTCGCTTTTTCAGCTTTACGTGGTTATCGAACTGGCGGCACGATTCATATCATTATTAACAATCAGATTGGGTTTACAACGAGCCCTCAATATTCGCGCTCATCACCATATCCGACGGATGTGGCAAAAATGGTAATGACACCAATTTTTCATGTGAATGGAGATGACCCGGAAGCCGTTATCCATGTGGCACGAATAGCAACAGAATTTCGTCAAACATTTGGCTCTGATGTCGTCATTGATATGTTCTGTTATCGTAGATTTGGGCATAATGAAGGTGATGAACCAATGTTCACACAGCCCTTGATGTACAAAGAAATTGAGCGGCATAAGTCAGTTCGAGAAATCTATGGTCAGCGCTTAATTCAGGAGGGAGTTTATGATGACAGTGGCGCACAAAAGGTGATTGATGACCGGATAGCTTATCTCGACGCTGAATTTGAAGCAGGAACGAATTATCTGCCAAACAAGGCTGATTGGCTGGAAGGCAAATGGTCAGGTATGGCAGCAGCACACGGTGATGAACGGCGGGGCCATACTGCTGTGAATATAGACGAATTGCAGAAAATTGGTGCGGTGATGACAAACCCGCCAGAACATTTGAAATTAAACCCAAAACTGAGTCGTATTCTTAAAGGGCGTGCTTCTGCGATTATATCTGGCATGGGCATTGATTGGGCCACTGCTGAACATTTGGCGTTTGGCTCCCTTTTATTAGAGGGCAACCCTGTCCGCCTGTCTGGACAAGATTCTGGCCGTGGGACTTTCAGTCAGCGGCATTCAGTGTTTGTAGATCAGGAGACTGAAGAGCGTTACACGCCTTTATCTAACCTTTCTTCCAATCAGGCGATGTTCGAGGTCATTGATTCACCATTATCTGAGGCTTCAGTAATGGGTTTTGAGTATGGATTTTCGCAAGTTGAGCCCAACGCGTTGGTTATGTGGGAGGCCCAGTTTGGTGATTTTGCAAACGGTGCGCAGGTGGTAGTTGATCAATTCATCTCGTCTGGTGAGTCTAAATGGCTGCGTATGAGCGGCCTTGTCCTTTTGCTTCCTCATGGTTATGAGGGACAAGGTCCAGAACATTCCTCAGCGCGTCTTGAGCGTTATTTACAATTGTGCGCTGAGGACAACATGCAAGTGGTAAATTGTACCACGCCAGCCAATTATTTTCATGTTCTGCGCCGTCAAGTGCGTCGTGATTTCCGTAAGCCGCTCATAGTCATGACTCCTAAATCACTGTTGCGGCACAAAGCGGTGGTCTCAGACCTTACTGATATGGGCCCCGGCACGAGCTTCCACCGGGTTCTGGATGAAAAGGACACCGAGGTTAAGCATGGCAAAGCCAAGCGGATTGTCATGTGTTCAGGCAAAGTCTATTATGATCTGGCTGCCGCACGCGATGAAGCAAAGGCATGGGATATTGAAATTCTGCGCCTTGAGCAGCTATATCCTTTTCCACACAAATCTTTGTTGCGGCGCCTTCACAAAACGCTAGATGCGGAGCTTGTATGGTGTCAAGAGGAACCAAAGAATATGGGAAGCTGGACATTCATTCGTGATTTTATTGAAGAGGTTATGCAAGAGATTGGAATGCGCCAGCAACGCCTCAATTATGCTGGCCGCGCCGCCGCAGCATCGCCTGCCACTGGCTCATTGATGAGACATAATCGCGAACAAAATGCTCTTGTAATTGAAGCACTTGGACCTTTGGCCACTGTAAAAAAAAAGAAACTGGCGCAAAAAAGAAATAAGTAAGTAAAACGAGAGTGCCACCCTGGTAGGGTAAGAAATAAGACAAGGTACCGTAGGAGGGTGCTCACTATGTCAATTGATATTCATGTTCCAACACTAGGTGAGTCAGTCAGTGATGCCACCATTGCACGCTGGATTAAAAAAGCAGGCGAAACGGTCGCTGTGGATGAGCCTGTTGTTGAACTTGAAACTGATAAGGTAACGCTTGAAGTGCCATCACCTGTTGCCGGCAGGCTTGATGAAATCATTGCTGCCGAAGGTGACACGGTTGAAGTTGGCGCACTTTTAGCGCGGGTCACTGAATGTGCTACCGGTAAAGCTGACAAACAGCTTCCGGGAAAAGCTACCGAACCTGCGACTTCAGTTGCGTCAGCACCAACAGCGCCCACGGCAATAGTGGCCCCAGCACCAACATTTGATGTGTCGAGCCTTTCGCCTGCGGTTCGCCGTTTGGTGGAAGAACATAATCTAAACCCAACAACTATTTCCCCGAGTGGTGTCGGCGGCCGCCTGACGAAGGCCGATGTTCTAGCGGCAATCAAAACGCCGCAACCAGTGCTCCCTGCAAAGATGGCTGGTAGTGAACTCACAGCCGCAAACACGCCGCGATCAACACCCCGTGCTGTGGATGCTACGCGCGAAGAACGGGTGCGGATGTCAAAATTGCGGCAAGTCATTGCGAGCAGGTTGAAATTAGCACAAAATAACGCCGCCATGCTGACCACTTTTAATGAGGTGGACATGTCAGCAGTTATAAACTTGCGCGCTGAATACAAAGATGCGTTTGAGGCAACACATGACGTTCGTCTTGGATTTATGGGTGTTTTTGTTCAGGCCGCGATTTTGGCGCTTCGCGAATTTCCGGCGGTAAATGCCGAAATTGATGGCACCGATATAATTTATAAAAATTACTACAATATTGGTGTTGCTGTTGGGACACCACAAGGGCTTGTGGTGCCGGTTATTAAAGATGCTGGAGAGATGAGTCTGGCCGAAACTGAGCGAGTAATTTCAGGCTTTGGTCTGCGTGCGCGTGAGGGCAAAATTACCCCGGATGAAATGGCTGGCGGCACCTTTACCATCTCGAATGGTGGGGTATACGGATCAATGATGTCGACACCGATTTTGAATCCGCCGCAAAGTGGTATTTTGGGCATGCACAAGATTCAAAAGCGGGCTGTGGTGATTGATGACCAGATTGTGGTTAGGCCAATGATGTATCTGGCATTGTCATATGATCATCGTATCATTGATGGTCGCGAGGCGGTATCATTCCTCGCACGGGTGAAGGAAATGGTTGAAGATCCGCGCCGGTTATTGTTGGGCGTTTAGGTGTTCGAACCCAGATATCAAACCGATGTCCCCTAATTAGAAGGGAAAAAAATGCAGAATACCAGCTTTGATCTAATTGTCATTGGGGCGGGCCCAGGGGGGTATGTTGGGGCCATCCGGGCGGCCCAACTTGGTATGAGTGTCGCATGCATTGATAGACGCGCAACGCTTGGCGGCACCTGTTTGAATGTTGGCTGTATTCCCTCTAAGGCTTTGTTGAACGCATCAGAACATTTTGCCAATGCGGCATCCGGATTGCTTGGCAATATGGGGGTCTCGGTTGGCAAGGTCACGCTTAACCTTGACCAGATGATGCAATCAAAAAATGATATTGTTGGCACGCTCACTGGCGGCATTGATTTTCTTTTTAAGAAAAACAAAATAACCCGCTTAGAAGGTTCGGCAAGCATCATCGCTCCAGGCAAAATCAAAATTGCAACTGGCAAGGATAAGGGTGACTATCAAGCTGAAAAAATCCTAATTGCCACTGGCAGCCATCCATCCAGCTTGCCGGGGATTACGATTGATGAAAGCCGCATTGTTAGCTCAACTGGTGCGCTTAGCTTTGAAACTCTACCAAAAAAATTGTTAGTAATTGGAGCAGGCTATATAGGCCTAGAACTTGGCACGGTGTGGGCGCGTTTGGGTGCTGAGGTTGAAGTGATCGAATATTTGCCACGTATTCTTCCCGGTATGGATAGCGAAGTTGCCAAGAAATATATGGCCATCGCGAAAAAGCAGGGTTTGAAATTTCGCCTCAGTACGGCGGTAAAGTCAGCCAAGCCGGAAAAAAATGGTGTTATACTTACCGTTGCTCCTGCTGAAGGCGGTGCAGAAGAAACAGTTAGAGCTGATATTGCGTTGGTTTCGGTTGGGCGTCATCCGGCCACTGATGGGCTAGGACTTGACAAGCTTGGTGTAATCATGACCCCGCGTGGCCGTATTGCCGTTGATGGAAGATTTGAGACTAGCATCGAAGATATCTATGCCATTGGTGATGTGGTTGACGGGCCAATGCTGGCACATAAAGCTGAAGAAGATGCGGTCGCTGCCGTTGAAATGATGGCGGGTAAGGCTGGGCATGTTGATTATGATCAAGTGCCAGGCATCGTATATACAGCTCCAGAAATTGCCACGCTTGGAAAATCTGAGGACGCTCTGAAAGATGCCGGTATTAATTATGTCAAAGGTGTATTTCCATTTTCAGCCAACAGCCGCGCCCGGGCGCAGGGTCATACTGATGGATTTGTAAAGATTTTGGCTTGTGCGAAAACGGACAAGGTTTTGGGAGTGCACATCATTGGCCATGAGGCAGGAACGGTGATTCATGAATGCGCAGCAGCGATGGCTTTTGGCGCGTCATCTGAAGATATTGCCAGAACATGTCATGGCCACCCAACCTTGAACGAGGCGGTAAAAGAGGCGGCTCTTGCGATCGATGGCAGGGCGATTCATATGTAAATTGGCGCTATTTTTGCCAGTCGAGTCTTTGCTGAGTGCTAGTCATGCTGCCTAGCTTAATTTTAGCGACGTGCACGTGGGTGGGTGTCACGATGAATCTGGATCAGATGACTTTCATCAACATGCGTGTAACGTTGGGTTGTTGATAGACTGGCATGACCAAGCAATTCCTGAATTGCACGAAGATCCCCGCCATTACTTAGAAGGTGAGTAGCAAAGGTGTGGCGCAGGCTGTGAGGTGTCACATGAGCTGGTAGATCAAGTTCAAAACGCAGTCCTTCTAGTAATCTCTGAACCGCCCGCGCCCCAAGCGGTTTGCCACGGCTACTAAGAAACAATGCTGCGTCAGGCCCGCCATCAAACGGACATTCACCCAAATAATCATCAACTGCTTCACTGATGGCTTTCAACACTGGGACATCGCGCATTTTCCCGCCCTTTCCAGTGATGCTAAGCCATTCGCCAAGTGGGGCATCTTTGCGAAATAGGCCCAGTGCCTCGGAAATGCGCAAGCCAGCACCATATAACAACATCAAAACGGCAAAATCGCGTTTTTTGGTCCAGTCAGCCCCGCGTCGATTAAAAATTGCCTGCAAGAGTTCGCGCGCATCATCAGTTGAAATTGATTTTGGCACTGCACGCGGTGGCTGGGGGGCGTGAAGCCAACCCAGATCGGGCACATCAAGAAGCTGGTTTTGGCCACAAAACCGGTAAAAGCTACGCAGTGATGAAACGCGCCGGGCAATCGTGGTACGGGCCAGTTGTCGCGCCGCCATGTGGGCCAGCCAACCGCGAAAAAGCTGGCGCGATAAAGGCGTATCACTGGCGATGCCAATGCTGGTTACATAACGGGAAAAATCATCAAGATCGCGTTTATAAGCATCAAGTGTATTTTGCCCATATCGTTTTTCACTGGCCAGCCAGCGCAGCCATGCAGTTTGATGTGAGGCAGTAATCATTGCATTTGGGCTTGCAGTTCCAGCCGGGCAGCAAATGTTACCCCAACCATCTCAGCGAGTAGCACCAGCAAATCACTGCCAAGATCGGGATGAAAGCTATTTGCGGTTTTTCCACCAAGTAGTAGCAAAGCCTTTGAGACTGGATCAGGCAGCCGGTCTGGTAGCCGGATAATTGCAAGGCTTTGGGCCGGCCTTATTAACAATTTTTGTGCAGCATCATTCGGCAAGCCAAGGTATAGGCTGCGGCTGTTTGTTGCAGCGTCAATTTGGGTGGCTGGATGCAGGCCTAGGCCAGTATGGGTGACAATTTGCATGGCCACTTCTTCCTCGATAATGAGCCGACACTGGTTCAGGTCAAAAATCGCCGGAAATTCATTTGCAATTACTTGGCACATGCCGGGTAGATCAGTGCTGGCAAGAAGCCCTAGTGTGGCGTGATGCACTCTCGTCCAGCTCAGCATGTTTTCAGCAGCAACATGCAGCAGTGACTCATGTGTCTGTTTGATCTTGCGGGCATCCTGACGGGCCTTAAAATTAAGCGCCGGACTTAAATCAACAACTTTTGAATCTTTCTGTTTATTGTTTTTGGCATGCTCGCTCGCTGCTGCTAGACAAAGCGCCAAGAGTTTAGGATGGGTTGCGAGCATGTCAGCGATAGAATCCGGATGATCGGCCAAAAAGGTGGTAACATCGGTGGCAGTAATGTTTTTTTTTGAATTATTGTCAGCCATATCGCTGCCTCTGCTGGTTTACAATATATTGATGGCGCCCGACTGTCTGGTCCCGTCCTCTTGCCCAACGGCGTTTTGAAGCTGGGATCATAGAATTGACTGGCCAGTTGCCTGCCAATCTCTTAAAAAAGCATCCAATCCGCTATCGGTTAGAGGGTGTTTGTAAAGAGCCGTCAGAATTTTTGGTGGAAGGGTTACCACATCGGCTCCCATTAACGCTGCATCAACGACGTGGGATGTGGTGCGGACCGATGCCACCAACACTTCGGTATCAAAATCATAATTTGCATAAATGCTACAAATTTCTTCTATCAGACCCATGCCGTCCTGGCCTATATCATCGAGCCTGCCAACAAAGGGCGAAACAAATTTGGCGCCTGCCTTGGCAGCAAGGAGGGCCTGTCCGGCGGTAAAGCATAAGGTAACATTTACGTCTGTACCGGCATCGCTTAGCGCTTGACATGTCATTAACCCGTCACGGGTCAATGGCACTTTTACCGTTACATTAGGTGCAATGGCGGCTAGTTTGCGGCCCTCTGTTAGCATAGTGTCGAAATCGGTTGCTGTTACCTCGGCACTAACTGGCCCGTCAACAAGGTCGCAAATCTTTGCAATCGTGTCTAAGATATCCTGCCCTGACTTGGCGATTAGCGATGGATTTGTCGTTACTCCATCAATAAAGCCTGTATCAAAAAGGGCGTTGATCTCTGCAATGTCAGCGCTGTCGAGAAAAATTTTCATTCTATTGATCCTGTTTTGAACGGATTGATGCTTGCGATTTTTTGCTGCTACTCGCAAGTTTACTTGAAGCGACAGCGCAAATCCAGAAACTTAGCAAAGTGGGCTTAATAATGCAGCAGGCTATAACTGCCCTATCACATCAACCTATCATGAGCATAGCGGTGGCCGCTCCGGTTGGTGGGCTATATGACTACTTGGCAGGCCCAGCTATGGGCGCTGTCAGGGGAAGTCTTGTTATGGTTCCGTTTGGTGGGCGGCAATTACCAGGAATTGTGATGGGGCCAGCGAAAGGTCATTTACCTCCAGCCAAATTGCGGGAGGTGGCGCTGGTGATAAAATTACCGCCGTTATCCGATGCCATGGTGCAGTTTATCGAACGCGTTTCCGCTTGGACAATGGCTCCGTTGGGCGCTGTGGTAAAAATGGTTTTAAGCCAGCCAGCTGCCTTTGTTCACCCTCCGCAGCAAAAGTTTTACCGGATCGCTACTAAGCATGATAAAAAAAGGCTAACCGCGGCACGCAAGCTTGTGCTTGAACATCTTTGCAATCCAGACCTGCTGAATGGTGGTGATTTTGCCGCTAGTATCATTGCCGCTTGCGGGATTAGTCAGGCGGTGTTGAATGGAATGGAGACAGCCGGTTTATTGAAGGTTGACCTTGTTTCGGCTGACCGTCCGCCGCCTGTGCCATTGTGTGATTGTAACCATCTTGCACTAACGGATGATCAGCAGGATGCAGCGCGACAGCTTCGTGACGCAATTGGGCAGGGATTTCATGTAAACCTTCTTGATGGGGTTACAGGGTCGGGCAAAACCGAGGTGTATTTCGAAGCGGTTGAGGCCACCATTAAAGCTGGCAAGCAAGTATTGATATTACTTCCCGAAATTGCTCTATCGTCGGCATGGCGCGCCCGTTTTGCCGCCCGTTTTGGTGTAGAGCCAGTGGAGTGGCATTCGGATATTTCGTCCGGCCAAAAGCGCAAATCATGGCGGTTTATTTTGCAAGGACGCGTATCGGTTGTGGTTGGTGCGCGTTCGGCGTTATTTCTCCCATTTCCTAAACTTGGCCTTATCATTGTTGATGAAGAACATGAACATGCCTTTAAGCAGGAGGATCAGGTTATTTATCAGGCACGAGATATGGCTGTACTTCGTGGGCAGCTCGATCAGTTACCGGTTATTTTGGCTAGTGCCACCCCATCATTGGAGAGCTGGGTGAACGCTGGCAAGACTGGCTTGTCGCCGCGCTACCGTTATCTTGCATTGTCAAAACGGGTTCATAATGCCCAGCTTCCCATCATCACAGCAATTAATCTTCGTAAAACCCCGCCAGAACGGGGGCGCTGGCTTGCTCCACCTTTAGTCGACGCCATTAGCGCACGGCTTGAAATTGGCGAACAGACTTTGCTCTTTTTGAACCGGCGCGGCTTTGCACCGCTGACATTGTGTGGAGCATGTGGAGTAAAATTAACTTGCCCAAATTGTGATTCTTGGATGGTGGCTCACCGGTTGGTGGGCGTTATGCGGTGTCATCATTGCGGCCATGAGTCGCGGCCAAGCAACGATTGCAGTGCCTGTGGCAGTAAAGACTCAATGCAGGCTTGTGGTCCTGGCGTTGAGCGGCTTGCTGAGGAGGTTTTATGGCGGTTTCCCGATGCGCGGTTTGCCATATTATCCAGCGACACAGTCGCGACACCAAAAGCTGCAGACGCCTTCATTCAATCGGTTAGCGACGGAGAAGTTGATATTATCATTGGCACGCAAATGG
>CACEJY010000008.1 GCA_902559985.1 uncultured SAR116 cluster alpha proteobacterium
GCATCCTCAACCATTGTTAGACAATCATCCGCGCAAAGAATCAGTTCAGTTTTTGAGTGGGAAAGCACAAAGCCAAGGGTTTTTACCCCAGCAACGAGATTAAGTGGGGTTGCTCTAAACCCGCCAACAACCGTGCCCAGAAACGCAAAGCTTGCGGCTGCACCATTCGCCGCTGCAATTGCAACTGAAGCCCCATCAGAAAGGCCAGCCCCTTGCAAATAACATGCAATTTCATTCGCACGATCGAGGCTCTTTCGCCAACTGTAGTGTTTGTTTGTTTCTGGTGTTGTCAACCAGATGGCATCCGGTGTAGTGGATGACGCACTAATCAATAGATCAGCAATGTTCGATGCACTTGTGCTCCTCATGACTGCCCGCCGGGCTGTTTGCTCTTTTCAAAATAGTCAGCGAACATGTCTTCAATGGTTGGTTCAACAGGTGGGATAGGGCGAGCAATACGAACACGATTGACAAAATGCGTCCAGTTCAAATTATCATCAATTGAGTTTCCACCCCACGAACCACAGCCCATTGATAGGGAGAAGGGCAGGCCATTATCAAATGAACCGCCGGTGGCAAAACAATGAGCCTGATTAACAATAATCCGGCAGGCTTGCATATCCATTGCTAGTTCGTGCGCGCGATTATCATTCTGACTATGCAACCCTAGCGAATGACCACGCCCTTGGTATGTATGAATCTCTCGCGCCATCGATTTAGCTGAGTTAAAACTCGATGCTCGGTAAAGCGCAAAGAATAGGGCCATTTTTTCGCCAGAAATTGGTGCCTCAGGGCCAATGCCGGTTGCTGGGGCGACCAAAAACTTAGTGCCCTCGGGGGCAATATTGCTAAAGCCAAGTGTATCCAGCACGGCGTCGATGTCCTTAGCCAGTAGGTCGCGGTTCAAGTGGCCGTCATTCCAGTGCGTCTTGATCAAATGATTGGTTTGTGCGGTATCAAGAAGCATACCGCCTGCCTGAGTTATGGACTGCAGAAATGCATCGTAAACGGAATCAACTACGATAACTGCATTTTCCGATGAGCAGGATGTTGCATTATCAAAACATTTTGAACGGCTAATTTTCTGGGCCGCATCATTAAGGTTGGCGGTTTCATCAATAATGGTAACCACGTTGCCCATGCCAACGCCAAGCGCTGGTGTGCCTGATGAATAGGCAGATCGCACATTACTTTGTGACCCGGTAACAACCAGCATATCAACCCCTTGCATCAGTCGAGTTGTCTTTTCCTTTGATGGCGGGTTTGGCACCATTTGAACCAAATCATGGTCAAGGCCAATTCGGTTAAATTCTGAATAGATATATTCGAGCAACTTAGCTAAAGGTGCGGCGCCTTTCGGTGAGGGGGCTAAAATAATCGCATTGCCGGTTTTCAGTGCATTCACTACGTTGTTGATTGGTGTTGCAAGCGGGTTGGTTGACGGCACAACAGCAGCAATAACACCCTTAGGGCGCAAAAATTCACTAATCCCGGATTTTGCATCCTCATTAATCATTCCATAGCTGGTTTTGCCGTTAATATCACGAAGCAGGCCCAAAGTTTTCCTATGATTTTTGGTGATTTTGTCATCAACATTTCCAAGCCCGGTTTCAGCAACAGCTAGAGCAGCAAGTTCGGAGTTGCGCTTTGGTTCCATCAACGCCCATGCGGCAGCCTTAGCCGCATTGTCAAAGCGTTCTTGATTGCCAGTCGACTCATAGGCTTGTTGAGCTTTACGAGCTCGGGCAATTATTGCGTCGATTTCAGCGGTTACCTCGGTCATCACGTCACTCCTGTACCAGACTTAATTTGCAATTAGCCTTTTGCTAAGTCTGTTGTCAATTGCCAAGGGTGGAAAGGCTCTTCTAATTGTTGGACGTAATGTCCTGTCATTACGTGCCAAAAACCCGCTCTGGTAAAGTGTTGAGAGGAACGATGGTAAAAATTGTTGATTGTGAAAATTGAACGATGTCAGCTTGACAAGATTGCCACGGCGTTGAGGTCAATCGGGTATGCGTCAGCACAGAAGATCTGAAAGACTTTTTGCCTGATCCCAAAATAGGGGATAGGCGGAGACAAATTGTTTTGACGTTTTAAAATCATTATGAAAAACGTTGCGTCAGATGTTTGAATTGCCGTAAAAAAAAAATAACAACACCAGCTAGTAGAGAATTCACCATGTTTGAGAAATTACAACCCGCAAAACTGGACCCAATCCTCAGCCTATCTCAATTATTTCAGGTTGATCCTCGAAGTGAAAAAGTGGATCTTGGCATTGGTGTTTATAAGGATGATGAGGGGATAACACCGATTATGGCATCGGTGAAAAAGGCTGAAGCTAGGCTGCTTGCTGAGCAGTCTTCGAAGGCTTATGTCGCACTGGCTGGGACAGAGTTGTTTCGTGATCAGATGCGTAATCTTGTTCTTGGCGATGCTGTTTTAGCTGGCCGGGTTGCAACATTGCAAACTCCCGGCGGAACTGGGGCAATACGGCAGATTTTTGAAACCATGAAAATTTTGAACCCTGAATGCACTATATGGATAAGCGATCCGAGTTGGCCATCACATCTGGGGATGGCAACGCATATGGGATTTAAAACTCGCAGTTACCCATATTTTGACAGTGAAACAAGACTGGTTGATGTCGATTCAATGATGGCTTCATTTCAAGGTATGAAGTCAGGTGACCTTCTGCTGCTTCATGGGTGTTGTCACAATCCAACAGGCGCAAATATTGACATGGATACGTGGAAAGCAATTACCGACCTGACGATTGAAAAGGGGGTCTTACCATTCATTGATATTGCCTATCAGGGTTTTGGCGATGGATTAGATACGGACGCCGCGCCGTTGCGCCATATGGCATCTCGAGTTGAGGAAATGTTTATTGCGGCATCATGCTCCAAAAATTTTGGGCTGTATCGTGACCGTGTTGGAATTGCAATGATGATTGCAAAAGACCCTACAATGGCGGAAGTTGCACAGGGTAATCTCGCCACATTGAACCGGATGAACTATTCCTTTGCTCCGGATCATGGAGCCGCAGTGGTTGGGATGATCTTGTCCGATACTGAATTGCGCCGCGAATGGATGGTTGAGCTTGAAGAAATGCGGATGGCTATGCTAACGGTCAGATCGAAGCTTGCCGATGAGCTAAGAATGCAATGCAATTCTGATAACTTTGATTTTATTGCCCATCATCGGGGCATGTTTTCGCGCCTTGGACTTAATGCAGATCAAGTTTTGGCGCTACGGGAAAAACATGGCATGTATGTTGTGGGTGATAGCAGGATCAATATTGCTGGTCTTGCTGGCGACCGCCATCTGCCATTTGCGTCTGCGGTCGCGAAGGTTGTGAACGCTGCCTGAGCTTTTGACTATGATTGTTGAAGGCAGCAATACTGCCTTTTAATTGTTAAGAGGACTGTTTTTCATGCCAGCTTGTGAAACTAATGGCGGCGCTCTTTTTATGGACTGCTTGATTGCACTTGGCGGTAAAAGAGGGTTTGGGGTCCCTGGCGAGAGTTATCTCGCCGTTCTTGATGCAATGTATGACAGGAAAGAGGAATTTTCCTTTATGTTATGCCGCCACGAGGGGGGGGCCGCCTATATGGCTGAAGCATGGGGCAAGCTGACTGGTGAGCCGGGCCTTTGCTTTGTTACTCGTGGCCCAGGTGCAACCAATGCCTCAATTGGCATTCACACTGCCATGCAAAATTCAACGCCTATGATTGTCTTTGTTGGTCAAGTTGGAATTAGCATGAAAGGGCGTGAAGCCTTTCAGGAAATTGAATATGCCCATTATTTTGGTAAGGTTTCAAAATGGGCAGTTGAAATTGACGATGTGGAGCGGATCCCTGAAATAATGTCGAGGGCTTGGACTACCGCTTTAAGTGGAAGGCCCGGCCCAGTCGTGGTAGCGCTGCCAGAAAATATTTTAACTGCGGTGACAACTGCGAAACCTTGCTTGGCGGTTACCATTCCTGCACCCGATATCTCGTCGTTACAGCGTGATCAAATTGTGACTCTTTTGGGTGAAGCAAAACGGCCGGTAGTTCTTTACGGAGGTGGCGGCTGGACAGAATATGCGGCTCGTCAGCTTGAAGCCTTTGCAGATGCCAATTCAGTCCCTATCGTGGCCGCGTTTCGATTCCATGATATTTGTGATAATTACCATCCCTCTTATGTTGGTGATGCTGGCGTTGGCATGCTCAGTTACATCAAAACCCTTTTTGATGACGCTGATTTGATCATTGCCGTTAATGTCAGGTTTGGCGAGTGTACAACCGATGGCTATAGCCTTTTTGATTGCCCAAATATGAGTGCTAAGTTGATCCATTGTCACCCATCAGATAATGAGCTTGGCAAGATATATGCTCCTGATTTATCGCTTCAGGCCTCACCAAATGCGATGGCCGCTGCGCTCGCGTCTATCAAGGTAGAGGATGATGCGAGCCGGCTTGACTGGCTGCGAGCGGCCAAATCCGCTTACGATGCCAGCTATCGCGTCAAGGCTCAACCTGGGGATCTTGACATGGGTGAGGTGTTGGCGCATCTCCGCGATGTCATGCCTGAAAATGCCATTGTTACCAATGGAGCTGGTAATTTTGCCATCTGGCCAAATAAATTTCTGAAATTTGGCCCCAAGGGACGCCTCCTCGCGCCACAGAGTGGTGCAATGGGGTATGGTGTGCCAGCAGCAATTGCTGCTAAACTTCATGATCCCAGTCGATTTGTTCTATGTTTCGCTGGTGATGGTGATTTCCAGATGAATGGTAATGAACTCGGCTCTGCAATGCAGGCAGGACTACCGTTAATTATTTTGATCGTGAATAACGGCAGCTATGGTACTATTCGCATGCACCAAGAGCGTCATTACCCCAAACGTGTGTCTGGCACTGAACTTGTTAATCCTGATTTTGTGACTCTGGCCAAGGCCTATGGGTTTTATGGTGAGCGTGTGGAAAAAACCGAAGATTTTGCCGCCGCTTTTGCGCGGGCCTGTGACTCTGACACTGGTGCAGTTCTGGATCTTGTTGTGGCCACTGAGGCCATTACCCCTCGTCAAAGCATCAGTGATCTTCGCAAAACAAGTCTGTGATTATGCCTATGGTTAACGTAGTCTGATTTATGTTTTGAATGAGCTTTTGAAACTGTCGTGTGAAGGATTGTCGAGTGCACTCTATACTGGAAGATATTTACACAGGTTAGGATTTTTCTGCGGCGAAGTAGCGTGAGTTATTAATGAAAAAAATTAAACCTTGGGAAATAAAAAATGTCAGCTAACTTTGACGAAGTGATTGATCGGGTTGGAACACACTCGTCAAAATGGGACACAATGGAAGCGAAATATGGTGTCTCGCCAAAAAATGGTATTGCGATGTGGGTTGCGGATATGGATTTTCGTGCTCCACAGGTTGTTCAAGACGCGTTGGCCGGGGCCTTAAAACACGGCGTTCATGGTTATTTTGGTGATGATAGTGAATACCGTGCTGCATTGGTCTCATGGATGAAAAGGCGTCATCAATGGGATGTTCAACCCGACTGGATTGTCAATGCCACTGGTCTTGGCAACGCACTTAGCCTATGCATTCGGTCTTTTAGTGAGCCAGGTGAAGGAATTATCGTATTTTCGCCCGTCTACCATGCGTTTGCAAGGATTATCAACACAACAGATCGGCGTATTGTAGAATCTGAGTTGGCCCAACGTGATGGACGCTATTACATGGATCTTGATGCGCTTGCAGCAAGTCTAACGGGCAGTGAAAAAATGATTATTTTCTGTTCCCCGCATAACCCGGGCGGACGTGTCTGGTCACCTGATGAATTGCGACAGCTTGCTGATTTTTGCGAACAGTATGATTTGATTCTGGTCAGTGATGAAGTGCATAATGACCTTGTTTATAAGGGCTATCAACATCACGTTCTTGCGCGTGCTGTTCCATCAATCTGCCATAGGCTTGTCACGCTTGTTGCGACCACCAAAACCTTTAACTTAGCTGGCTGCATGATTGGGAGTATGGTTGTATCTGACCATGCCCTGCGAAACCGTCTCGCTCACGTTGCAGCTGCTACGGCGGGAGGTAGATCATTTAACCGTATTGGCATGTTAATGTGTACCGCTGCCTGGCAAGGTGGTGATGCTTGGCTTGATGAACTGATTGATTATCTCTGTGAAAATAAGCGTATTTTTGAAGATGGTGTCGAAAAAATTCCCGGTTTACGGGCAATGCAGATTGAAGCCACCTATCTGTGCTGGGTTGATTTTACCAATACTGGCATGGATCGCGAAGAATTTACTAGACGCGTCGAACAGGTTGCGCAAATTGCGGTGAATCATGGCAACACCTTCGGTGCAGGTGGTGACACATTCTTGCGCTTTAATATCGCCTGCCGACGTCAATTAGTAATTGAAGCAGTCAACCGGCTAACCCGTGCTTTCTCTGATTTGCAATAAACTGCTGCTCGTTAATAAAGGACATGATTTAATTCATGAGTTGGTTTGTTTCCCTTTTCACTAGAGAGTATTCTCTCAGCCAAGCGCTGTTAGTTATTTTTATTTCATCATCTTTTTGGGGTGTCCTTTGGATGCCTATGCGCCACGTCGAGAGCATGGGTGTCTCGAGCCTTTGGGTCGTGACGATGTTTCATTTTTTGCCGGCACTCGCAATGCTGCCATTGATTTTGAGCATGCCAAATGCCTCACGCGAAGATTGGATGAGGGCATCTATTGCTGGCATTTTGGTGGGTGCAGGCTTTGTGTTTTACGCGCTTGGGTTAATCGTGTCCTCGGTAACAAAAACTGTGGTTTTGTTTTACATGACACCAATATGGTCAACAATTTTTGCTTATTTTGTGATCAACGAGAGAGTTGGTTTAGCGCGTTGGCTCGCGATATTTGGTGGAATTTCTGGCTGTGCACTAGTAATGGATTTAAACAGCCAATCGATACATTTCAATCAGGCTGACTTGCTTGGACTTTTTTCTGGGATATTTTGGGCCCTGGGTTCGGTCACGATTCGGCGATTTAACAAAACCAATTTTCTGCACGTCACATTTTTGCAGTATTTATTTGGCGGCTTCATGGCGTTTGGAGCGGTCTTGTACATTGGTAACCCAACACCAACCGTTGATGCGTTTTTAAGAGCAGCCCCAATCGCTTTTTTAACTTCAGCTCTAATCTTTTTACCTACCGCGTTGCTTGTTTTTCGGATTATGCAATATGTTTCTCCTGGCCTTGTTGGAATTTTGATGTTGTCCGAAGCCCTGGTGGCCGCACTATCAGCAGCAATTTGGCTAGGGGAGACATTATCTTTCTCGCAGTGGCTGGGTGTTATCACTATTTTGACAACAGGAGTGTTAATTGGTTTTTATGAGGGTAAGGCCACGAAACAAGCCGATTGAGTGTAATGATGACGTGCATTTATCTATCGCTGCTGCTTGGTCTCAATCGCCCTCTGTATAAAGTCAATCCGTCGCTCTAACCCCTCCGTTTCAAGAAGGGATAACCCAAGACTACCAAAATGTTCTTGCCAGTTGATTGAACCTGCCGTCATGAATCCATGAATACCCAGATCTTCAAGAGTGATGGCAACCTCGCGCATTTCTGCTGCCCGACGGATGCCGTGTGTGGTCATTCGTTCCATATTGTAGGCGGCTTGTGCCTTCCATCCCTCCTTGGTTTGTGAGGCATCAAGGGATGCCGCAACTTCGTCGGCGACGCCCGCTTTACACGCTGCGGTGAAGCATTCTGCGGTCAGGGCCTCAATACCTTTCATCATAATCGACCGGATCATTTTGATGGTTGACGCACGCCCGACTGGTCCTGGCACATGAACCGGCTTCATATCAAGGGCCAGCATCAGAGCAATGGCTTTTTCGGCATGCTCGCCGGAAACAAGCATTGCTGTCTGGTGATATTTTGGTGTGATGGTTGCCATAACAGCTACATCGACATAAAAGCCCCCTGCTCCATCAATCAGGGCTGCATTCTTTTGCTTAGTGGAGGGGGCACAGCTATTTAGGTCAAGGTAATACGCACCGGGCTTAATGGCCTTGGCGACGGCGCTTGCCGCGACATAGGCCTGGTCAGCTGTCACTGTACTAAAAACTATATCCGCGCCGTTCGCCATGCTGGCCGCATCCTCCCCAATTATCACGCCGGCTGCCGACATCTGGGCGACCTTTTCAGCAGCCAAAAATGCATCACCATGTTGTTTGATGTCAAAGGCACGAACATTGCTGAGGCCCCAGCCTTTGCACAGACAAGACCCGGCTTCACCAAAACCTATAACACCGATCTTTGGGATATTTTGATTTTTCATGATATAAACACTGCTTCTCACAATTTAAGGAAGCTAAATATTAGCTCCGCAGAATTTTGTGTCATATTAATAAATTATCAGAGTTTCTATAGAGCTTTCGTACCATCTCAGCCCTTTCTTATCTGCGGACCGCGAGTAAACTGCCAAGACCCACAACAATTCCTGCGCCGGTGATGGCGGCAATCCAGGGGGATTGGAGGATGATCGCTGGAAGGATGGTTGCATTGATTTTGTCATTGGCGATTAAATCGCCCCCAAGCCAACCGAGTAGCCCAGCACCGAGCGTGATAATGAAGGGATAGCGTTCCATCATTTTAAGGATGATGGCACTGCCACCAATAATTATTGGTACACTAACTACAAGTCCAAAAACCACCAGGAACATACTGCCTTTTGAAGCGGCCGCAATTGCAAGTGCATTGTCCAAACTCATCACAAAATCAGCGATGATGATGGTTTGGATTGCGCCTAGTAGGCTACCTTTTTGTGCGATTTTATCCTCCAGTTCATCCCCAGCCTGTTCTGTTAACAATTTGATTCCAATCCATAATAGCAATAACCCGCCAATCAGCCTTAGACCAGGCGTGGTCATAAGAGCGCTGGCAAAAAAGACAAGAATAACACGTAGAGTAATGGCCCCTGCCGTTCCCCACAAAATGCCAAGGCGTTTTTGTTTTTTTGGCAGGTTGCGACATGCAAGCGCGATGATAATTGCGTTGTCCCCGCCGAGAACAATGTCAATAGCAACAATCTGAACGAGCGCGATCAAGAATGTGTCAGAACTCATGCCCGCCATGATATCCATAGTCACACTCCAAAATAGTTCCGGAAAAACGTCATCTCATCGAGTAACCGTGCATTAATTGTTTTCGCAAAAAGCTCCATCAGGCACGGAGCAATTAGCTTGGAAATTGGTAAAAAAGAAATAGCGTAGTCAGTTAATTTTGCAATCGAAAAACAGAGAGGTTTCTTTTGAGAACGATTCTTAAAATAGATCTTGCAGTCTGGATCTGAGTTTGATAGTCGTGAGCGTAGGTCAGTTTTCCTGACAGCAAGTAACACGGTTGCGTGACTAAAGGAATCTTCCAGCTCTGGAGTCACTGCTATTACAGAGAAATTCTTGTATCCTTTTCTCAGACAAGAACGAAGATTGTTGATTAGGTGGGATGGTAGTAACTTTTCTCTCAAATTTTGCGAGAGCGCAACGGCAACCGATTGATGCATGGTCGGTAAGCGTTGTTATAGCCTGTTTAGTGATATTGGGGCCGATTGTCGCCGTTATGCTAACTGCGGTTGGTGATAGTGAAGGTCTTTGGGAGCACCTTTATGAGACGGTGCTCGGTCGATATATTGCTAATACGTTGATCCTGATGATAGGCGTTGGTTTATTGGCCATTGGGTTTGGTGTCAGCTCAGCGTGGGTAATCAACCGCTATGATTTTTCAGGTCGCCGAATGCTGGAATGGATGTTATTGTTGCCTGCCGCAATTCCAGCCTACCTTATTGCTTATACCTACACTGAGTTTTTTGAATACGCCGGACCATTACAATCGGCGTTACGTCATTTGTTTAATTGGCAAAGCCGAGGAGATTACTGGTTCCCAGAAATTCGTTCTCTTGGGGGTGCCATGCTGGTTATGGCATCAGTTTTATATCCTTATATTTACATGGTAACCCGTATAGCATTTCGGCTGACTCCGGCTAGTCTTTTTGAGATAGCTTTAGTGCATAACCAGTCGCAATTCTGGAAAGTTGGGCTCCCACTCGCCCGCCCAGCGATCATGGCAGGTCTTGCGTTGGTGCTTATGGAAGTGGTGTCAGATTTTGGTACCGTTGAGTTTTTCGCAATTGAAACAATTACTTTGGGAATTTTTAATGTTTGGCTCGGGATGAATAACCTTGTGGCGGCGGCACAAATATCAATTGTCGGATTTTGTTTTATTTTGGCGCTCTTGGGGTTTGAAATTTATGCGAGGTCCCGCCAGCAATACGTTAGCGGCAGTCGAAGTCAAGCAGCCACAGTTCCTCTGATTCCCGGAATGTTGGGTGCTTTGGTATGTTGGATAGTTTGCATCATACCATTGTTATTTGGGTTCTTTATTCCGGTTGGTGTGCTCATCAGTTTGGTTGCCACAAATGATTTTATTGCTGGCTTCCTAGCCATTCGCGAGATCATTGTTAATACTTTGATCATGGCTGGTGCTGCAGCGTTCGTCATTATGGTTTTGTCGTTTTTTATTGTGGTCACGGCAACATTCCGCTGCGGGTCAAAGACCCGCAGGTTGGCTTTATTTGCATCAACTGGATATGCTTTCCCAGGAACTATTGTGGCTATTGGGGTGCTAATTTTTACTGGCCAACTCGACTGGGTGATTTCTACCCTGTTCGGAGCGCAATTCCAAGGTGTTTTAGTTACAAGCATCATGATGCTATTTTTTGCCTATATAGTTAGGTTTCAGGCGGTTGGATACGGTGCGATGATTTCCGGTGTCAAACGTCTTCCATCAAACATGATGAATGCGAGTAGGGTACTGGGGCGAGGTTACATAGAAACTATCAGACGGGTGATTTCACCCTTGTTACAAAGCTCTTTTATGGCTGGCATGATGTTGGTGTTTGTTGATGTGATGAAAGAGCTGCCAATGACTTTGCTTTTGCGTCCATTTAATTTTGATACACTGGCAACCTACACATACCAGTTTGCTAAAGATGAAATGTTAGAGGTAGCAGCACTGCCAGCCCTAATGATCGTCCTTGCTGGGTTGCTACCGGTAATTTTCATGAGCGTGATGCTGCGCCGTTACCGATAGCCACACCGCTTTATCACTTAACTCATACGGTGGTATTACTGTTGGATGCGATTGTTGTATATCCCGCTGCAATGGGGTAAACCGAAAATCGGCATAGTTAGGTTGATAGTTAGTTTGTTTGGGAATTGTGGGATGAGGTCGATAGCTTGTATCAGTGATCTACAAGAGCTGGCAAAACGCCGCGTTCCAAAGATGTTTTATGACTATGCGGATAGCGGATCATGGTCAGAAACAACGTATCAAGCGAATGAAACGGATTTGGCCGCCATTAAATTTCGTCAGCGGGTTGCTTTGGATGTCAGTAAACGGTCGACCGAAATGTTCATGCTGGGGCAAAGGCTGCCAATGCCGGTTGCTCTAGCGCCAACCGGTTTAACCGGTATGCAACGTGCTGATGGTGAGATTCTGGCAGCGCGCGCAGCAGCTGATTTTGGCGTGCCTTTCACCCTTTCCACAATGTCAATTTGCTCTATTGAAGATGTTGCAGCAAATAGTCCGGATCCATTCTGGTTTCAGCTTTATGTGATGCGTGATCGCGATTTTGTCTCGCGGCTGATCGAACGTGCGCGTGATGCCAACTGCTCAGCCTTGATGGTGACCCTTGATCTGCAGCTATTGGGGCAACGCCATAAAGATATTTACAATGGCTTAAGTGCGCCGCCAAAGGCAACTATAAGAAATCTATTGAACTTGATGCAAAAGCCGGCATGGTGTCTTGGAATGCTTGGCACAAAACGACGAAAATTTGGCAATATTGTTGGGCATGTAAAAGGCGTAAAAGACATGTCATCATTGTCCGACTGGACCGTCAGCCAGTTTGACCCGTCTTTGTCATGGGATGACGTAGCAAAGATCCGAAAGCAATGGGGCGGCAAATTGATTGTCAAAGGAATTCTTGATGTTGAGGATGCGCTTGCTGCCGTAAATATTGGGGCGGATGCAATTGTTGTCTCTAACCATGGTGGCCGCCAATTGGATGGCGCGGTGTCGTCAATTGTTGCATTGCCGCCCATTGTTGATGCGGTGAATGATCGAGCTGAAGTGTGGATGGATAGCGGCATACGTTCTGGCCAGGACGTGTTGCGTGCGGTTGCACTTGGCGCACAAGGTACGATGATCGGCCGTGCTTTTTTATACGGTTTGGGGGCAAAAGGCCAAGCAGGAGTTCGACAGGCTCTTGACATTATTCACAAGGAACTGGATTTGACACTTGGGCTTTGTGGCCAGTCAGATTTGTCAAAGGTAGACTCATCTATTCTGACGAAATAAACGACCTTTCCCGGCTATTGGAACATCCAAACTGGCAAGCCGTGCCATGTCCCAAGCAATTGCTGAATTGCTGGAAATGACCGGAATACCGTATTTGACCTCCGCCATTTCGATGATCGCGGCGCATTTTAGTGATGTACAAGATATGAAAATTGCATCAAGTCGCGTTGAGGCCTGATCAACGATTGCGTCAATGGCCTGGAGAATTGATTGCGGATGAATGCATCCAACAATCGAGTCCCGTCCTTCGCCAAAAGTAGCGGCAGCGCTTATCTGCAATCCATCTTCATCTTCAAGCAGCGAACACATTTGAAACGATATTTCGGAGATGTAGGGTGCCAGATATCCAATTTGTCGCGCTCCGATGCTCTTCAAAGCGCGCCGAACACCGGTTAATGGTGTTGTTACATGGTCCACATCAATATGGGATTTCACGATGTTTTGTATGGTTTGCTCGCCAATCAACAAGGATGCTGAGGTACACCCATACCCAACTACATCAAACCGATAGCCAGGAGGGAAAAGGGCCAGTGATTCGGCAAAGCGGCCGCTCATAGCCGTCAAATTTTCTGACGTCACTTCATCATCGCACGCAATCCGGCTATGTAGGATTGTTGGTTTTTGACCATGCCCAACTTTGGTACCAATGCTGTCGCCAATGAAATGGCGCAACTCAGCTTCGATAGTAAGGTCGGTTTCAAGAATGATTAGCCCAAGCTGGGCTGCTGTTTCATCATGGCTTGCCGTTCGAAAGGGAAGATGAGCCAACTTTTGGATTAGGGGAGTCTGGGATTTACCGGGTGACTGTGGCATTACACTAACCTCCTTTTAGGTTAAGGAACAAAAATGATAGGTAGATCGCGCGGTGCGCGTTCGGACAATAAAACAATCCCATCATCAAGGATCATCACATTTTCTTCCGCCACCATTGTTTGCCCATCGCCGTAACTGATTGATGGTTCAATTGTTATAGCCATGCCTGCCTTTATTATTGTTTTATCCCAGTCGGTATGTGATGGGGGTTCGGTTAATTGGATACCGAGTCCGTGACCATAGCGTCCGACCTCATCACCGCCCATTTGGGCTGACTGGTCCGGGCGCAGAATATGATCCATGGCCAAAAACAAATCATTGGCGGTAATGCCAGGTTTCAGTATATCAAGAGCCGCTTCGGTCGCGTCAAACAGACGATGGTGTGCCCCCTTAGCTGCATCATTGGCATGGTGTATGGCAAAATTCCGGTCAAAATCGCTGAAATAGCCATCCCATACACAGCCCGTATCAAGCATAAACACATCCCCGCTGGTAAGCGGACGGCTGCTTGGCGGGGCAATAATATCTCTATAACCACCTGGGCCAGCACTACCAACAAGATAGCTAACATCATCAACCCCTGCTTCAAGTGCATTAATTTTGAATTGGCGAAACAGCTCATCAAGCGGCATGCCTGCAACAACCCAGCTCGGGATAGTTGCAAACACGCGAGATACAGTGCCGCATATGTGCCGTAATTTTTCCTGTTCTGCGGGTGATTTGATCATCCGAATTTGTTGGATATCAGCCGTCATGTCTGCCAGTTTGATACCATTAAGTTTGGCCTGCAGAGCTTCGATATCGGCTAATGGCATGCGGATAAAGGTTTCGCGTCCCATCATCATGCCTAGCCGATCAGAATTGCTAACGTGATCATGGACTACCTCTGCCAGCAGGCTAATGCCATCATCGGTTTCTGCTGGTGAGGCCCATGACCGTAAATCACCAATATAGCAATCACGCATCAATGGTAGCCCAATTGATGGAATGACTGCAATAGGCCTACCGTTGGCTGGTAATAAAACAAACCAAGGTCGAGTTGGGCTTTGCCAAAATTGGGTCATGAAACCAGTAAAATAACGGATATCAGCTTCACTTGTTAGCAGGAGTGCCGCAATATCGCGGCTTGCCATGGCGCTCTGGGCAGCCATGCAACGATTTGCGAACTCGGCTGTTGTAAACCCGCGCGCAGGGACCTTCACGAGTTTCGCCCTTTTTCAATCATGGAGTCATAAATATCCGGGTCAGTTGCGCCTTCGGTTCCGATTAATAGCACGACTGAATCTGGACCAAACCCAAGGGTTTGCCACAAAGCTGGATCTCGATTTGCCGCCAGTAAAGCTGCAACACCGGCAGTTGCGCATTCGCCCGCTTCAATGGAACCACCGCCAAATGTACCATCGGCAAATCCTGCCATAAGTGGAGCAATAGCATTATCGGTAATTGATAGGCAGTGATGTAAGCTTGGTTGCAATATCTCCCAAGCAAGGTCAGAAATTTCGCCGCACGACAAACCGGCCATCAAGGTTTCTTCGCGAATATCAACAAGCTGGGGGGTTTGGGCGTTGACGCTTTCCAGAAAACAGGCTGACATGAATGACTCAACGCTAATCATATGACAAAAATTAGCCCCCATCGCCCGCCATAAAGGGGCAACAATGCCAGCGGCCATGCCGCCAACGCCAATGGGGAGAAAACAATGAGTTGGCTGTGCCGATCCTAACTGATCCACTGCCTCCCGCCCCATCACGCTGTAGCCAGCCATGATGTCACAGGGTATTTCGCGGTAGCCGGTCCATGATGTGTCGGAAACAATATGCCAATTATTCGCTTCAGCATCTGCTTTGCAAGCTGCAAGCGAGGCTTCATAATTACCTTCAATGCGATTGACACTTGCCCCAAAAGTGGCCATGGCATCGGCGCGTTGTTCGCTAACGTGTTCGTGAATGTATATTTCGGCGTGGCATCCCGCTTGTTGGGCACCCCATGCAACTGAACGGCCGTGATTGCCATCTGTTGCGGTGGTTACTGTAATACTCTCCGGATCAACCCCCATCGCCGTCTGCTTGGCAACAAGATTGGCAACGGCATAAGCACCACCGAGAGCTTTGAATGATTTCATGTCAAGGCGCTGTGACTCATCCTTGTAGAACACCGATGCCACACCACAATGACTGGCTAATTTGTCCAGTGATATTAAAGGTGTGGGGATATAACCGGGCCAGCCTGTAATTTCTAAATAGGCGCTGTCCATATTCTTGCTGTTTAGATTGTCATTAAATTCGGGAAAAGGTATTTGTTGGTGCCCACGATTGGCAACGGCTTTTACGATTTCACAAGCTGCAAGCATTTGATTGTCTAGAGTCATGGGTTACTTATTCCTAAGTCATAATGATGAGTGTGTGATAATTTAGCACAATTTACATAACCAAGTCGGAAAAAATTGTTCCTAATCGTTGCACTTTGTAAAGCGCAAAATGGACGGGTAGCTTGCAGATTTCATGGGCTTCCATTAGGTTTCAATTATAGTGAATGAGAAGTAAAATAAAGAGGCATAAATGTCGGAACATGGCTATGACTCTGGTAGGTTAAATCTTCCTTTTGTGGGGTTGTGCAGCTTTGGCAAATACCCCTACCAACCAGATTGGTCAGCAATCGATGCTGATTTTGCTGTTCTAGGGGCGCCATTCGATTTTGGAACTCAGTTCCGAGCTGGCGCACGCTTTGGCCCAAGAGGAATACGCGAGGCGTCAACATTATTTTCTTTTGGTCATGCTGGTGCCTACGACCATGAGGATGATCTTACTTACCTTGCTGCCGACAAAGTGCGCATTGTTGATATTGGTGATGCCGACATCGTGCACACGGACACTGTCAAAAGCCATGCTAATATCGAAACTGGCGTCCGGGCCATTCTGGCAGCGGGGGCAACTCCTGTTGTGCTAGGTGGTGACCATTCGGTGAATATTCCCTGCATTAATGCTTTTTCTGATGAGAAGCCATTCCACCTTGTGCAAATTGATGCACATCTTGATTTTGTTGATGAACGCCATGGGGTGAAATATGGGCACGGCAATCCTATGCGTCGTGCCGCAGAAAAATCATATGTCACGGGACTGTCTCAAATTGGCATCCGCAATGTCTCCTCGACCGCAAAGGACGGTTATGACGTTGCACGTAGAATGGGCTCTGATATTCAATCGGTGCGACAGTTTCGGGCCTTGGGTGTGGCTGGAATTCTGGACCGAATTCCGGCTGATTGTCGGTATTATGTGACCATTGATATTGATGGATTTGATCCCTCAATTGCCCCTGGAACTGGCACGCCATCGCATGGAGGATTTCTCTATTATGAGGTTCTTGAATTGCTTGATGGTTTGACCAAGAGAGGGAAGGTGATAGGCGTTGACCTCGTTGAAGTCGCACCGGATTATGATCAAAGCGGCAGCACAACGACGCTTGCTGCGCAGATTCTGTTAAACTTTATTGGAAGAATACACCACAACAGACCTTAGTTTTCCGTCACTATTTTGTTTTATATTTGCAAGGCGCGAACTTTTCAGAACAATCTAATTTGATACTTGGTGTTGCAAAGCACGGTTTTCCATATTAAGTTCCCACCTATCAGTTTATTGCATCTATGAATTTACGCGCTTAGACTCCACCAAACCCTAAACATCCGGAAATTTATCATGGTTCAAGCCAAAGACCCATTCGTGAGTTTTAAAGGGGTCCAAAAAAGCTATGACGGGGAATCTCTTGTTGTAAAGAATTTGAACCTCGACATCGCCTCGGGTGAATTTCTCACGATGCTTGGCCCGTCTGGATCGGGCAAAACTACCTGTTTGATGATGCTTGCCGGGTTTGAAACTGCCACGCATGGTGATATCGAGCTAGGGGGTAGGCCCATAAACAATATTCCGCCGCACAAGCGCGGCATTGGTATGGTTTTTCAAAATTATGCTTTATTCCCCCACATGACTGTTGGTGAGAATTTAGCATTTCCGCTAAATGTCAGAAGAATACCGAGGGCAGAGGTTGAAGAGAAGGTCCGATCAGTGTTGGATATGGTTCAAATGATGGCATTTGTTGATCGAAAACCAGCGCAGCTCTCTGGCGGGCAACAACAGCGTATCGCTCTAGCTAGAGCATTGGTATTCAAACCCGAATTAGTATTGATGGATGAACCGCTCGGTGCGCTTGACAAGCAACTTCGTGAACACATGCAATATGAAATCAAACATATTCATGAAAATCTTGGGGTGACGGTTGTGTATGTAACTCATGACCAGTCAGAGGCCTTGACCATGTCAAACCGGATAGCCGTGTTTGATGATGGCGTCATTCAGCAATTGGCTGATCCGGTGACCTTGTATGAGAAGCCAGAAAATGCTTTTGTTGCACAATTTATTGGTGAAAATAATCAGATGAGTGGCACTATCGAGTCGATTTCCAAGGGCATTGCAACAGTCAAGCTTGACTCAGGGGACATTGTTAAGGCTTTGGCGGTGAACACTGGCGCCGTAGGGAGTCGGACAACATTGTCAGTGCGCCCCGAACGCTGCGTTGTTGTAACAAGAAAATCAACAGCGGTCAGTACGCTAAATGCCAAAATTGAAGAGTTAATTTATCTCGGTGACCATATTCGTTGTCGTATGAATGTTGCGGGGGATGATCAATTTATTGTAAAAGTGCCTAATACATCAGGCCAACTCGGTCTTGAGATCGGTGCAGCATTAAAAATTGGTTGGCGGAATGATGATTGCCGAGCCCTGGACTTTAGAGAATTAGATTGACTGTGCGAACAGTTAGCAATGGCCGAGCCACCTAGATATAGAAGGTGGCGGCTGACACGAGAGAGTGGTGTAGCTCTAATAAACACACAAACAATGAAAGGGAGTAGACAATATGTCTGGATTAACCAAAAAACTTATTGCAATCGCAGGTGCGTCTGTGTTTGTGGGCAGTACAGCAGTCGCAGCTGATTTGACGGTTGTGTCATGGGGTGGTGCTTATACAAAATCTCAAGTTGAGGCGTATCATAAGCCATGGATGGCAAAAACAGGTAAAACTATTGTGTCTGAAGATTACGGCGGGGGTATTGCCGAGATCAAAGCGCAGGTGGAATCAGGAAACGTAACATGGGACGTTGTTGACGTTGAGTTGTCAGACGCAATCCGTGCTTGCGATGAAGGCCTTTTGGAGCCTATTGACCATTCAACACTACCTCCAGCACCTGATGGTACGCCAGCGACAGAAGATTTCTTGCCGGGAACACTGCATGATTGTGCGGTTGCAAACATTGTTTGGTCTTCGGTTTATGCATACGACTCCAGCAAAGTGCGTAACTGGAATGCTCCAAAAACAATGGCAGATTTCTTTGATACAAAAGCATTTCCAGGGAAGCGCGGTATGCGCAAATCACCAAAGGTAACTATGGAGTTTGCGTTGATTGCTGATGGTGTCCCAACGAGTGAAGTTTATGACGTACTGGGTACCGAAGAGGGTATTGCCCGCGCATTTGCTAAGCTAGACACAATTAAGGAAGATGTTGTTTGGTGGGAAGCGGGAGCCCAGCCTCCACAGTTACTTGCCGATGGAGAAGTTGTGTTTTCAACTGCTTGGAACGGCAGGGTATTTAATGCCAAAAATGCTGAAGGGCAGCCATTTGAAATGGTTTGGGATGGGCAGATATACGATTTGGACTTATTTGTGATTCCAAAAGGTTCAAAAAACAAGGAAGCTGCACTTGATTTTGTTGCTTTTTCCACAGCAACCGAACAATTGGCTGCACAAGCTTCATGGATTTCTTACGGTCCAGCTCGTGCCTCTTCGGAAGCAAGAATTGGCACTTTCCATTCAGACTCAAGCATTAAAATGGCGGATCATATGCCAACGGCAGCAGCTAACTTTAAAAATGCTCTGCAGAATGATTTTGAATTCTGGGCAGATAACGCTGATCAGTTAAACGAGCGTTTCAATGCATGGTTAGCTAAGTAATACTAGAAAGACTGCGGTCACATGACTTTTTTCATGTGACCGTTTTTTTTAATTTTAAGTGCCAGAGAACTGATTTTATTATGACAGATAGTCAAACAGTGACATCCGGTGCAATTACTGCAGCCGATGGCACGCCGCTCAAGAAAAAGCTGGCACAAGCACTTTTTCGTAGTCGAGTTCGCGCTGTCTCCCTTGTTGTGCCACTATTCGCCTTTGTGATGGCTAGCTTTGTGATTCCAATTTTTGCTCTGATGTGGCAAGGGGTCTACAATGATCGATTTTCTACATACACCCCAAATTTAACCGAACAATTAACTGCTTGGGATGGATTAGCGGAACCAGGTGAAGCCTTATTTGCGGCACTTGTTTCAGATTTGAAAACAGCACGAAAAGATAGGACAATTGGTAGAATCGCAACACGGGTTAACCAAGAATATCCGGGTACCCGCTCGCTGTTCACTTCGACTGCTCGAAAGGCTAAAAAACTCAGGGCGCCTTTCAAAGAAAGTGTCATAAAAACTAATAAAAAATGGGCAAATATTGAGATCTGGCGGGCGATGAAACTTACCTCGCAAGATTTGACGCCAAGTTTCTATGCTACTGCTTTAGATGGCCGATACACGGTTGACAAGGGCTTTGTGGCGCAAAATGAAAATAGACAGATTTATGTGAAGCTTTTTTGGCGAACTTTGCTGATTTCCGCTTCGGTTATGGGTTTGTGCCTGTTACTTGGTTATCCTGTGGCTTATTTATTAGCAACGTTACCGCTACGTACTTCTAATCTACTAATGATTATGGTCCTGCTACCGTTCTGGACCTCGCTTCTGGTACGGACAACCGCTTGGATCGCTATTTTGCAATCGCAAGGCGTAATTAATGACTTGATGGTGGCGGTGGGTATTACGGCTGATGACTCAAGGTTTTCCCTTATTTACAATATGACTGGTACAATAATCGCAATGACGCATATTTTGCTGCCCTTCATGATCCTGCCACTTTATTCGGTAATGAAAACCATTCCACCATCCTACATGCGGGCAGCGCGTTCACTTGGTGCGACGCCAACAGCTGCCTTTATTAGGGTGTATGCACCACAGACTATTCCGGGCATTGGCGCAGGTGGTCTACTGGTCTTCATTCTGGCGATTGGTTATTACATAACACCAGCCCTTGTTGGTGGACAGGATGGTCAGTTGATTTCAAATATGATCGCGTATCACATGCAAAAATCGCTTAACTGGTCGCTGGCAGCTGCGTTAGGAGGAATTCTGTTGGCAGGGGTCTTATTGCTGTATTGGATTTATGATCGGGTTATCGGTATTGATAATATGAAATTGGGGTAATTAGATATGGCAAAGCTTCCTCCCTACACCAGTACCGGCGAATATATCTGGCATTACATCTATAGAGGTATTTGCGGACTAATATTCTTGTTCTTGATTCTACCTATCCTAATTGTTTTGCCGTTATCGTTTAATGTGGAACCCTATTTTAGTTTCACCTCCGGCATGTTAAATTTCGACCCCAAAGCATTCTCTCTGCGCTGGTATGAAGATATATTCCGCAATGGCATGGCCTCACCGGATACGCCGTTCGGCTGGTCATGGCTATCTGATACTTGGAATAACGGACAATGGATTCGAGCAATCCGAAACAGTTTTTTCATTGGGGTTTGTGCAACCTTGCTGTCTACGGCGCTTGGCACATTGGCCGCGATTGGCCTAAGCCGGTCTGAAATGCCATATAGACGCTTAATCATGTCAATACTAATTTCGCCTATGATTGTACCGTTGGTGATTACGGCGGCGGGCATGTTTTTCTTCTATTCAAAAATTCATCTAAGCCAGACCTATCTTGGGGTTATTATGGCGCATGCTGTGCTTGGGACGCCATTTGTGATCATAACGGTTACAGCCACGCTAGTTGGGTTTGACAAGTCGTTGGTTCGAGCATCGCAATCTCTTGGGGCAGGCGCGTTAACAACCTTCCGTAAAGTGCAAATGCCATTGATTATCCCCGGGGTCATATCTGGCGGTCTATTTGCCTTTATCACATCATTTGATGAGGTTGTGGCCGTCCTGTTTTTGGCAAGCCCCGAGCAACGCACAATTCCGCGACAAATGTGGTCTGGCATTCGTGAGCAGATCAGCCCAACAATTTTAGCGGTTGCGACGCTTTTAGTTATTTTATCGATTATACTCCTAACCGTACTGGAATTGTTGCGCCGCCGGTCGGAACGTTTGCGCGGTATTACTAATAGCTAGCTAACACACCCAATTGACCTTACCCTTTTTTAGCTTCACTCTTGCTAGTGAGCCACTCTGTATGCGTAAACTAAAACAGATATGGTGGCCTTTGTAGCATATTGTTAGAACGGGATTGAACATATGGATGACCGAAAAATATTAGTTTTGACGGGAGCAAGCCGCGGAATAGGCCATGCAACAGTCAAACGATTTTCTAGTGCTGGCTGGCGAGTGATCACCTGTTCGCGCCACGGTTTTCCCGAGAATTGTCCTTGGGAGGCGGGCCCGGAGGACCATTTGAAAATTGACCTATCATCACCTGATGATGTGCAACGGGGCGCAGCAGAATTGATTGATCGCCTTGAAGGTAAGCCTCTTCACGCGCTAGTCAATAATGCGGGTGTTTCCCCAAAGGAACCCGATGGAAGCCGGCTTGATTGCCGAAAAACGCCCCTGAATTTATGGCAGACGGTTTATCAGGTGAATGTCTTTGCCCCCATCATGCTGGCACAGCAGCTTTGCTCAGCCTTGAAGGAGGGCGGTGGTTCGATTGTTAACGTGACATCGATTGCCGGAGGCCGGGTGCATGAATTTGCTGGATCCGCCTACTCAACATCGAAGGCAGCTCTTGGTGCCCTTACTCGCGAAATGGCATCAGATTTTGGTAAGTTGGGTATTCGGGTTAATGCCATTGCGCCCGGGGAAATCAAAACTGATATTCTCTCCCCGGATAGTGAAACAGCTATTCTGCCGCAAATTCCACTTGGTCGATTTGGCAATGCTGATGAAGTTGCGGACACTGTTTTTTTTCTATGCAGTGATCAAGCGCAATATCTTAATGGTTCTGAAATTCATGTGAATGGCGGTCAGCATGTTTGAGACGTTTAGCGTACTTAAACATTTGCGCAGATAGGATCACAATAATGACACACGATAGATTAATAACACATGATCAGCCGCTTGGTGGAAATTCACCAGCCAGTCGAGATATTGCATTTCAATTGCACCCCTATACCAACCCGGCAGTACTTCGAGAGGCAGGTCCGCACATTATGGCTGAGGGGCAAGGGGTCTTTGTGGTTGACGAGAATGGCAAACGATTTTACGAGGGGATGAGCGGCCTGTGGTGTACGTCTCTTGGCTTTTCTGAGCCTGAGTTAATTGAAGCTGCTGTGGCACAATTTAAGAAGCTACCTTTTTATCACAGCTTTGCTGGTAAAACCGTAAATCCGGCAATTGATCTTGCTGAAATGCTAATTGCTAACGCCCCGCCAGCTGGTGCTGGTAGTGTGATGAGCAAAATGTTTTTCGCCGGATCCGGTTCTGAGGCAAATGACACCGCAATCAAAATGATTTGGTATTATAACGCCGCGTTGGGCCGTCCGGAAAAACGCAAGATTATTAGCCGGAGAAAGGGCTATCACGGGGTGACAATGGCGGCGGCAAGCATGACCGCGCTCTCTTACGCACAAGATGGTTTTGGTCTGCCGCTTGACTTTGTGAAGCATACCAGCGCGCCTGATTTTTACAATGGCGGGTTGCCTGGAGAAAGTGAAGAAGATTTTGCCAGTCGGTGTGCAGCAAATCTTGAGGCACTGATCTTGGATGAAGGGCCAGACACTGTTGCCGCCTTGTTTGCCGAACCGGTGATGGGCGCTGGTGGTGTTATCATTCCACCAAAAACTTATTTTGCAGAAATCCGTGCAGTGCTTGAAAAATACGATGTTTTGCTGGTTGCCGATGAGGTTATTTGTGGCTTTGGTCGTACGGGCAACATGTGGGGATCGCAAACTATGGATGTCCGTCCAGATATGCTAACCTGTGCAAAAGCCCTGTCATCTGCTTATTTGCCGATTTCAGCGATTATGCTCTCAGAAAAAATATATGTGCCAATCGCTGAGCATGCAGAACGGCTGGGTATCTTTGGCCACGGCTTTACCTACTCAGCGCATCCTGTTTGCGCAGCGGTTGCCCTTCGTGCACAGGAATTAATGCAGGAGCGTGATATTATTGGCCATGTTCGAGCCATCGCTCCGCAGTTTAAAGCGCGCATTGCAAGACTATCCAAATTTGATTTCATTGGCAACGAGCGAGCGGTTGGCCTGATTGGTGCAATAGAATTCGCAGTAAATTCTGATGACCATAAAAAATTTGACCCCTCGCATCAAATCGCGCGACAGGCAGTGTCCATTATCCAAAAACATGGTGTGATTTTACGAGCCTTGCCGGGGGACATTATTGGGTTCTGCCCGCCATTGATTATTTCGGAAACTGAGATTGACGATATGTTTGACCGTATTGAGGCTGGGCTTGTTGAAGTGGATAAGCTTGCGGCAAGTTTGCGCTAACAGATCAGCTAGCTTTTGGCAGGGAATATGAACATTCCTCTATTCGATCGTTTCTGGAACAGCGCTCATGCAGTGCTGGCAATGGCCACCCTGATGTGGGCAGGTCACACGGTTGTGTTACGAATGTCAGTTGGGGAGATTTCACCAGTTCTGCTGATGGAGTTGCGTTGGCTTAGTTCCTTTTTGATTTTGTTGGTGCTGTTTCATAAAACGCTGCCAAGCTACTTACCGGTAGTGTTAAAGCGTTGGCGGTGGGTGTTTGGTATGGGTGGTATTGGGCTTGCAGGATTTACCCTTTTTCTTGTGTATGCGGCGCAACATACTACCGCTGTTAATCTTGGTATTATGCAAGGAGTTATTCCCGCGTTTGTGATGTTGTTAGGATGGCTGATTTACCGCACCTCTATTGGCTGGTTTCAGTTTTTTGGGCTTTGTTCATCACTTTTTGGGGTTTTAGTGCTCGTCAGTGCGGGCAGTTATGCAAGCATCATTGCACTTGAGTTCAATAGTGGTGATTTACTAATGATTGCGGCGTGCCTTTGCTATGCAGGTTACACTGTTGCGATTGCGCGGCGGTTAGAAATACCGCCCGCCATATTGTTGTGTTTTTTTGCATTCTGCGCGTTTGTTTCCTGCAGTTTTTTCACAGTGATTGAATATGCCAACGGTGATCTCATACTGCCGGGGCTAAAGGGGTTTCTGTTAATAATTTATTGTGCGGTTTGCCCGTCCATTCTCTCACAAACATGCTTCATACGTGGGGTGGAGTTAACTGGGGCTAATCGAGCTGGACTTTATGTCAATCTAGTGCCAGTGTTTGCCGCATTTCTGGGAATGCTCATTTTGTCAGAAGCCATGCATATTTATCATCTGATTGCTTTGATAATGGTTTTAGGCGGTATTTTTTTGGCAGATCGAGGTAAAGTATAACCATGCACAAATCGCTATTGAACCTCTAAAAAAGTACAGTGTCACGTACGTCGAAGCGGCGCGATTCCCATGACTTGACAAGTTCAGGGCGGCAAGCGCATTTTGGCGGTTCAAAATATAGCCTGACAATATTGAATTCTGAAACCTATTTTGGCTCTATTTGCGGCTAATTAACTCGACTTAGGATATCTTTATGTTGGATAAAACCGAATTTTACATCAATGGGTCTTGGGTGCCATCAATCGACGGGCGCAAGTTCCCTGTGTTTAATCCTGCCACCGAAGACGCATTTGCGACAATTATGCTTGGCGGCGAAAAGGACGCGCAAGCGGCGATTGAAGCGGCCAAGAATGCTTTTCTGGACTGGTCGCAAACAAGTCCTCAAGACCGCGCAGCATATCTGCAAAAGCTGCTGGATGTCTATATTTCCCGCAATGATGAAATGGGGTCTGTGATTTCAACCGAGATGGGTGCGCCCATTGATATGGCAGTTCGCGATCAGGCTGGGTCTGGCAGTAGTCATTTAAAAGCTTTTATTCGCGCTTTAGGCTCAATGGAATTTCAGCGTGCTCTTCGCCCTGGCATTGAAGGCCAGGATATCGTGTATGAAGCGGCTGGTGTTGCAGGCCTGATTACCCCTTGGAACTGGCCGATGAATCAGGTTGTTCTGAAAGTTGGTGCTGCTTTGGCGGCAGGCTGTACCATGGTTTTAAAACCATCGGAAATTGCCCCGCTATCAAGTGTTGTATTTGCCGAAATGGTGCATGAGGCTGGTTTTCCGCCTGGCGTTTTCAACATGGTCAATGGTGATGGCATTGGTGTTGGTTCAATTTTATCGTCACATCCCGGCATTGATGTTGTGTCATTCACTGGATCAACTCGCGCTGGCATTCTTATCAGCAAGGCAGCTGCAGATACGGTGAAAACTGTCTCGCTAGAACTTGGTGGCAAATCACCAAACCTGGTTTTTGATGATTGCGATTTGGAAAAGGCGGTTCGGTCAGGGGCTGCGTTCTGCTTCAATAACACGGGCCAGTCCTGCAATGCAGCAACGCGGATGTTGGTTCAGCGTTCAATCTATAATGAGGCCGTTGAAATCGCGGCGGCCAAGGCAGCTAGTACAAAGGTAGACTTGCCGTCAAATGAGGGCAAGCATATTGGACCACTGGTTTCAGAGGCACAGTTTGAGAAGGTACAGAGGCTTATTCAAACAGGGATTGATGAAGGCGCACGGTTAGTGGCTGGCGGTGTTGGCCGCCCCGAAGGCTTAAATCGTGGCTGGTTTGTTAGGCCCACTGTATTTGCTGATGCAAAACCAGATATGACCATCATGCGTGAAGAAATTTTTGGACCCGTGCTTGCTATGATGCCGTTTGATAGCGAAGATGAAGCCATTTCGATTGCGAACGATACGCAATATGGCCTTGCAGCTTATATCCAGACCGGGAATATGGAACGAGCACGCCGGGTGGCTGGACAACTGCGTTCGGGCATGGTTCAGGTGAATGGTGCGCCACGCGCTTCAGGCAGTCCATTTGGTGGCTACAAGCAATCTGGCGTTGGTCGTGAGGGTGGATTTTGGGGCATTGAGGAATTCCTTGAGATTAAAACCATCAGCGGAATTGTTGACTCGCGTTAATAGCACTTTGCCATTGTTTTTGAGTTAGTCGTTCTCGTTTAGGCCAGCACCTGCGCCTGCAAGGCGAGACTCCTCGGTTGCTGGGGCGTAAGTGTTTTTGGCGAAGTTCTCTAGAACACTAACACAGGCGGTTGCAGTAGCCGGCACGCGTTGCAAATCTGATACAATGGTGACCGTGATGTTAGGCATGCTAGTACTGACTATTGAAATTTGGCAGGGTGCCGAATCTCCAAGAATTGCTGTATCATTGTTGGTATAACCAATCTGGTCTTTTGCCAGGTAAAAACGCGATGATCCTATGTTTATCTCAAGCGGCTTTTTTGTTATGCGAATGGCCACAAACGGAATCAGCAACAGTGGTGTCTTGATCCGCGAAAACTGCACTTCATCGCCAAACGCACCATCCCCATAAGCGGCACCAATGGTAATAGGGCAGTAATGTCCGTGAGCGCCAGTTTCATCCGGCCAACTTGTGAGATTACCATGATGACGCCAGCTTAAATATCGGCACAGCGCCATTACACCTGGCAGTTGCCGGCGCTGGAGCCACTTTACAGCGTAACCAGCCTCTTCAGCAAGGCCCCAATCCAATCCGCTTCCGCGGGCTGCTTTTGTTGCAAGAGCGCCAATTTCACCAATCGACCAAGTCATTATCACTAATGATCTGGGTGATCGCTGTGAGCAATTGGCGGGTAACACAATGCATCTGGATCCAGGCAGGCCAGTTCATCCGGAAATGGGGCTCCTTGATACATGGTGATTCTTAGCCAGCGATCTGATCGTGGGTCGAATTTTGAAGCACCAAAGAAAGACAGCTTGCAACGTAATAAATCAATGGGCTGCATGCTCGCTGAGATGGTGTTATCCTGAATTTCGGCATATTCAAGTTTAGATACTGTTTGGGCGCGCCTCACAATATGCCGGTGTTCCGGATGTTGAAGCAAAAACTGGGCGACGTTATTTTTATTTTCGTTTTTGGCCAACCATTCATCAATTTTAATCATCGCCAAAACGGCATCACGCCCCGGAGCGAGCGGCTGTTCATACGGTTCAATTGGCTCGTCAAATCTTTCGCCAAGCCGTGGCTCTAGCTTTTCTTCTGACACATACCAGACTCGAGCCAGGGCGTCATTTCGTGTGTAGTCAATTTTATCCGTCCAATGATAGATGGTGTTCATCATCTCACGAAGCCGCGATAAGGGCATCGCACCATCAATTCGGAAATGAATGGTTTCATCAGCGGCCATTCCCGTTGCAAGATCATCAATCAAGGAACCGTGATCTTCAAGCAATAGCGAAACGAGTTGTTCCTGCCCTTCAAGACTCAGGTTAGCCTCGCCCCACAGATAAATTCTATTCCAAAGGTAGGGGGCATCTGCCGAAGTGGCGCTGACAAATGCACCAAGATTGGCAAGATCATCACGCAAGGCTTGTGTTTTGCCAATCTGATAAGGACTATCACTTTTCCACTCGTCAGCATTTATTGCCGCTCTGGCTATCAAAGTTAAGAAGTTGGAGAGACCTTTTCTGTCGGTGCTTGGTAAATTACGCACCCGTGCTAGTGCCGTTTCACGGGCATTAATCCAGGAGTGAACCAATGATGGGTGATTGATCAGGAATGGGGCCATGCCTAGGCCCGTTGAGTTGCCGACACCAATTCGGCGGCGAATTTTTGGATCGAGGGACACAGCGGTCTGTGGCGATTTTGCCGCTGCCATGTGTTCAACAATATCGATGGTAAAGGAACGAATAAGCCAGACCGCCAGTAATTCTGGCTGAAACGAGCCGGAGAATTCGGGCCTCGTTGCCCATAAATCACGATCTGCCGCTCCAAATTTTCCCGAGCCGTAAACTGCGGTAGTGCGCATCAGATAGCCAATAGGTTCAATTTTATCAAGGCTGGGTTGGGTGCCCCTGGCTAGGCAATCGCGAACGTAATCAAACAGCCGAACTGATCGATTTGCCCGGGATAAAACGAATTCTCCATTCGAAATTCTACCTGCCTCTTGTAAAGGCACGTTTTTTTCCAAACGCTCAATATCCGAATCATCAATCAGTCCATCATGTAGGGTGAAGGTTGCGTCCCATGCTTCGGCGATTACCCGATCCGATCGTTTTTCGGCTGGCAGATCATGGGCAAATGCAACAAGTGTGTAGCTGCGCTTTGGGCCAATTGCTTCATACGTAGCAGTGCCAACACCATTTTCATCAATATTCCACCGGCTGCGCTTAAATTGCCAGTTTTCGGCCTTCAAGCGGCGCAATAAAACTCGCATAAAGCTTAGACGGCTGTGATGAAATGATCCCATCCGCGCCAGTGTCATTATTTGGTTTGCAGGACGCAGGCCGATGGCGGGTACACCAGTTATGATTTGCGCCGGATTATTTTGGTGTGCATCTGGTTTTTTCATTTGTCAAATCACTTTTACTTTGCCCCTATTTCAGTTTTTTGGCCCTGTTTTGGATCGAAACTACTATCATAAAATCGCAACCAGTTCTCACCCATTATCGCCGCTGTTTCGGTTTCGGCAAAGCCGTGCGCCCTCAATCCTGCTTTTATTGTACCAAAATGCCGATTATCTTCAAACCAGGTTGGCATTGAAGGAAACCCAGCATTTATGGCTGATCCTTCACCATAGTCAATTTCTTTTGTCCAGCGGCCCACCCGCATCCACTCGACAACGCTGTCCGGTTGGTCTTGGCACAGATCAGAACCAATGCCGATATTATCAATGCCCATCAGATCAGCAGTCCGGGCAATCATTTCGCAAAAGCTCTCGAGGGTGCAATCCGATTTTTCTCTTAAATGATGCGGATAGAGTGAAAATCCCAGCATACCACCTGATTGGCCAAGTGCTCTCAGTACATCATTAGATTTATTACGTTTTGCCGGATGCCAGAAATAGGGGTTCGCATGAGTTATCGCAATCGGGCGTTCTGATATTTCAATGGCATCCAGTGTTGAGCGTTCAGCAGAATGGCTCATATCGACGACCATACCTACATTATTCATTTCCTTAATGACCTGTCGGCCCATACGGGTGACGCCGCTATCTTCATCCTCATAACATCCGGTCGCCAGAAGTGACTGATTATTATAGGTCAGTTGCATGAAGCGCACGCCAAGCATATGACAAATTTTCACCAGCCCAATATCATCTTCAATTGGAGAGGGGTTTTGTAGCCCAAAAAAAATCGCAGTTCGACCTTGAGTTTTCGCGTGCCGCACATCGTCTCCGGTGGTACCGTGGAAAATCAATTCCGGATATTGTTCGAACCAACGATTCCATTGCTCAATATTGGTTACAGTCTCACGAAACATCTCATGATAAGCGATCGTTACATGAATTGCGTCTACCCCGCCTTCACGCATCTGCTTGAAGATTTTTTCAGACCAATTGGCGTATTGAAGGTTATCGATCAAGTGCATCTTGTCACTCAGGGTTACCGGCGGCAATATAACTGGTCTTGGCGATGGTATAAAATTCTTCTGTGCCAGCTACCCGCAATAAAATTTTGTCCGATTTTCAACATCGCTCTTTATGCCTCTCATTGGCATTAAACGGGTGGTGAACTATCTGTCCGACGAGCCGTCTGACATTGCGCAACAGTGACTGAAACAGACTTCAAATACAAGGGTTTTACTTTAGTGCATGACTAATTAGCACGGCATTTAGTTGCAGCCCCCACATTTTGCTGATAAGCGAAGTTTTTGCAGCTGTATGTATAGGTTATAACGGTTCATTCTTTGAGATGCTTAGATCGCTCAAACGTTTTGGTTTTTAACAATGAAAGGCGGGGAATGAAGACGATCACTGATAAAATAACAACGCCATTTTTTGCTCTGAGCTTATTAACTATCGCAATGGGTATCATTCCTTTGAATGACGCGTTGATAAAATTAATGAGTGGGGACGTGCCGCTTGGCCAGATTGTTGCCATCCGGGCGGTTGTTGCGCTTGGTTTATTGGGGATCTTTAGTCATAGCTTGCGCTCTATGCTTTTCCTGCCAGCAAGGGTGTTCTGGTTGTTTTTTGCCCGCGGTATGTGCTTGGTGCTAGCCATGGTTTTGTTTTTTGTCTCATTGGGGTCGCTACCACTTGCGAGTGTTATTGCAATCTTTTTTGTGTCCCCCTTGATCATTACGGTTTTGTCGGTGCCGTTGTTGGGAGAAAAGATCGGTTTGCACCGTCTGACTGCGGTGACCTCTGGAATGTTGGGTGTACTGTTTATTATTCAGCCGGGTGGGTTAGAGTTTCAAATTGAAACGCTTTTTGTTGTCGGTGCAGCCTTCAGTTATGCCGTATTTCAAATCTGGACAAGGCGACTGAAAACGGTGGGTAATCTGACTGGAATGGTCGCTGTTCAACATGTCTGCTATTTGGCCGTTGGTTTGATGCTCACTGCGGTAAATTTTATTTGGCCCATGGATTATTCAGGTAATCCTACAGTTGATTTTTTGCTGCGCTCGCCTACTTTGATGTCATACACCCATATTTTTTACGTGGTGATTTGCAGCTTTTCTGTCCTGCTGTTGTCGTTTGCATCATCTAATGCCTATCGGTCTGTCGAGGCATCGTTAATCGCACCATTTGAGTATGTGGCAATTCCTCTTGGTGTGGTTTGGGGAATTTTGATCTGGAATGACTGGCCAGACAAGATGGCGCTTGTCGGGATTGTGCTGATTTTCGCAGGTGGGCTCTATACGCTATATCGTGAGAATATTAAATCGGTTGATCTTGTTACCTCAACCCCCATGCCAGCAACCGCCGCAATTGCGCAGTCTCAGGATTGCATGGATGATGCGGAGACCGTGTGCCTAAGCAAAAGCCAAAAGTGAAAGTCTGATTAAAAGTAATCCTTTAGTAGATAGGGTGATTTGACTGATGTTTGCTAGCTTGCTGATTTATTTTTTGCCTTTCCAGACGCCGGTGCTTTTCAATTTTTCTGCAACTTCGGCAGGCATGTAATTCTCATCATGCTTTGCCAGAACATTGCTTGCGATAAATTTGCCATTAGCTATAGATCCTTCGGCGACAACACCCTGGCCCTCGCGAAAAAGGCTTGGAAGCGCGTTGTCATAGAGGACCGTGATGTCGGCCGTCCCATCGGTGACGGTAAAGACTGATTGTAGCCCGTCAATGGTAACGCTGCCTTCCTTTACCAAACCACCAAGTCGTAAAGGCTGACCCGATTTTGTGCCAGATGTCGCGATGTCAGTTGGCGTGTAGAAAAAAACGATATTCTCGCGCAGGGCGCCTAACACGAGCATCACGGCAATCCCAAGTAACGCCGTGATGGCGACAACCACTAATAATCGTTTTGCTTTCGGTGACATGGTGATATTTCGGCAACTCTTGCAAAGGCGTAGCGAATGTGTTCCTTATCAGACCGTGCAGAATTTGCAACAGATTGCTGATTGCGTTGGGTCGCGGCAAGACAGCGCACTTCATCTTATGGTTTGGTAGATAACTCTTAGTTAAAGTTCCTATATTCGGAGAAAAAGGGGTGACATGAAAAATTATTTTTTTGCTGCCATGGCAGGAAGTTTCCTTCTGGCGGCACCCGCGATCGCAGGTGATCCTGCCAAGGGTGAAAAAGTATTCCGCAAGTGCAAAGCCTGTCATTATGTGGACAAAGAAAAGAATAAGACTGGGCCTCATCTAGTTAACATCATCGGCCGTGCTGCTGGTGCCGTTGAGGGCTATAAATATTCCAAAGCAATGGCTGAGTTGGGCCTTGTTTGGGATGAAGAGACGATGGCAGGGTTTCTGGCAAAGCCAAAAAAATACCTTAAAGGCACGAAAATGGCATTTGTTGGTCTCAGAAAAGAGAGTGACATCGCCGATGTGATTGCTTATCTAAAAGCATCTAAGTAAATTATCGACCCAAACGACTCAGCAAGTTGTTGGTTCGTTGGTATTTTATTCTTTGAGTTGGTCTGCCCAAGAAATTTGAGGCCAAAATATGCGCTGTTGCGTTGGTGAGTTGAGCATGGATTTAATGAATAAATATCCGCGTTTGTCGGACTTAAAAAAACCGGCGGCAAAGCGCATTCCAAAATTTGTATACGCCTATTTAGACTCGGGCACGGGTCATGACCGGGCCAAGGATGAGAACCGCGCTTTCCTTGATGGCATTGAGTTAACGCCGCAATTTATGCGAGGGCGTGTCGACCCGGATCTGACAACAGAACTAGGAACAAAGACATTCAAAGCGCCGTTTGGAGCGGCACCGATTGGCCTGTCATCATTGATCTGGCCCGGAGCTGAGTCGATCATTGGCAGGGCTGCCAAAAAACACGGCTTTCCTTACACATTAAGTACGGTAGCAGGCGAGTCTATCGAAATGTTAGCTGATTCGGCCGGCGAAATGAGCTGGTTTCAGCTTTACGCACCGAGAGATCGTGATTTGATGCGTGATTTGCTGCGTCGAGCAAAGGGTTGTGGTTGCACCACATTGGTCATTACCGCTGACGTGCCGTCGCCAAGCCGGCGGGAACGAATGCGTATTGCTGGTGCGCCTCTCGGAAGCCGTGGTAATTCTGCTTTCTCACCACGCGTTATCTGGCAGAGCATGTTGCGGCCTGAATGGGCGGTGCGGACATTGCTAAATGGAGGGGCGCGGTTCCGCAATATGGAACCTTATGCCAAGAATGATGGCACAATGGGCATTACGAAATTTATTGGTGATCAGCTGAATGGCTCGCTTGATTGGGATTATTTGGCCGAAATTCGTGCTTTATGGGAAGGAGAAATCTATCTCAAAGGCGTGCTTCATGGCCAAGATGCGGCACGAGCTATTAACCTTGGTGTTAATGGGATTGTAGTTTCAAACCACGGAGGACGCCAGCTCGATGCTGCGCCACCACCTTTGGCACAATTATCGGCCGTTCGTGCCGCTGTTGGCAAGGATGTGCCATTGATCGTTGACAGCGGTATTATGTCGGGACTCGATGTTGTGCGGGTTTTGGCAGCTGGAGCTGATTTTGCAATGATTGGCCGAGGATTCATGTATGCCGTTGCGGCGCTTGGCAACAAGGGTGGTGAACATGCCGCAACAATTTTGCTGGAAGAGGTACGTGATGTCATGGCGCAGCTGGGTTTGCAAACGATTGATGACGTGAAGCGGCTTGGCCACGACTAGCAAATTTTTATGTACTTGAGGGGGGACGACAATGTTTTTCATGCGAATGTCACTGTTTGCATTTTTTGCGGCGCTTGTGGGGATGGCGCAACCGGTGGTGGCCAGTGAAATTATGTTTGGCCCACTACAATTTCGTGCAACGGTTGGATCAATGTCCAGCAGTGCCGCTTATGTATCGATCATGAACCATGGGAAAATGGCAGATCGTCTTCTAGATGCAACCAGCAATCTGGCGCGCAAAACTGAATTACACCAAATGGAAATGGATAATGGCGTGATGAAAATGCGACCAGTTGAGGGTGGCATTGATCTTCCGGCAGGCAAAACAATTCATTTGGCACCGGGCGGCTATCATGTGATGCTGATTGGCCTAAATGCGCCCCTTACCGCCGATAGCATATTCGAAATCACGCTGGTCTTTCAGAATGCTGGCGAGAAAACTATCAAGGGTATGGCAATGCTGCCATCCGATTTGAAAGTGGGCGATCACTTAAAATCGCATGAGCATAAGCATAAGCATAAGCATAAGCATAAAACAAATTAGCCTTGTGGAACGTTTTAGAAAATTCCTATGTCGAGTCCAGCTGCCATGCCCAGAGATAGTTCGGCGACCTCGTTGATGAACCGGTCGTCCCAATCACCCTTCAGGATCAATGGTTCGGCCACCAATCGCCATTTCAGCCCGGAGCATATACTGGTCAGGGCGCGCTTGGTAGCAGTGCCGTCCAGGCCTGCACGAATATAGATAGCAACGGGTTTTGCCTCGGTTCGGTCCATCCAGTCATTATAACAACGATCAAACATGTCCTTGGTAGCTCCCGCCATATAACCAATATTCTCGGTGGTGCCGATCACTACCGCGTCGGCCTTAAAAAGGTTTGGCGCTGTTACCTCAAACGGGGTAAGGCACCTTGTTTCAATATCACCACCATCATAATTCTGGCACGCGGCAAGGGCGGCATCAGCAAGTGCCGCGGTGTTTGGTGAAGGGCGATTAGCGACGATTAATAGCGTTCTGGGCATGAATAAGACTTTAGGCTGTTTTTATGATATTGCAAAGCTGGCATGAAAGTGCTTTTTTCGATACTTCAGTGTCACCCTTGGCTGGACCACCAGTGGCAGCTTATTTTTTGAACCTGAGAGTAAATCAGATGTCTAGTCGGCTTGATGAAACAGCGGTTATCGCTGGCTTGAAAACCCTGCAAGGATGGCAATTGGCCAGCGATGATGAACAGCGCACAGCAATTGAAAAGGATTATTCTTTTACTAGTTTTAATGCGGCCTTTGCTTTTATGGGGCGGGTTGCTCTTACCGCAGAACGGGCCAATCATCACCCCGAATTATTAAATCGCTATCGACGTGTTTTGGTGCGCTGGACTAGCCATTCTGAGGGTGGGGTTACCGCGCTTGACCTGAAGATGGCCGCGACCTGTGATAAATTGGCGATTGATAGTGGTTTGAAAGCTCAGGATTCATTAAAGTAAGGATGCCGTTTCTAGACCAACCATTCCAGGATCCATAGAGTAGTTAGGCCAGCTCCAATAGTCGTAATCACCTGGCGGGTAATGAGTGCCACAGTGACAGCAATTAGGGCCGCAAACAGTCTTTGATTATCTAAGATTGAAAAGCTTTGGCTTACTGGATCAATTAGAACAGCCGGAACAATAATCGCTGTTAAAACCGCAATCGGTACGAAGTTGAGTGCCTCGACGAGCCATGGCGGAAGCTCTCTTTCAGCAACCCTGTTAAGCATGATAAATCGTGTACCAAAGGTAAATATGCCGGTCGCAACCATAATAAGCCAGATCATTGGTTACGCCTTTTTGCATTGTCGTGACGATGTACCAGCCAGCCCGTCGCAATTCCCCCAAGAGCGGCGATAATAAGCCATGAATTCCATGGTAATGGCTGTCCAATAATGGCAAGACTTCCAGCGCTGACCGCGGCGGCAAGTTCAGCGCGGGTTCGCATGATAGGAGCGATGATGGCAATAAATGTAAGCGGAATGGCGAACGTCAATGACCAAGACTCGGGAATTGTCTCGCCAACAACAACACCTGCGATCGTCGATGCCTGCCAGCTTGCCCACAATAATGAACCACTGCCAAGAAGATGAAAATGTTGAAATTTTCCAGGGTATCCATTGGTGAAGCGTCGTATCGAAACGGCATATGCTTCATCGGTAAGCAAGTAGCCAAGCAGAAATCGCCAACCAAGCGATAAATGTTTTAGATAGGAAGCAATTGACGCGCTGTATAAAACATGGCGGATATTAATCACACAAACTGAGCTGCCTACAATGGGTGCCGGAACACCAGCAGCCCATAACTGAGCAAAGACGACTTGGCTAGCACCGCCGAATAGGATTGATGACATTAGAATGGTTTGAACAATGGTTAGGCCGCTCTCAATACCGATGACGCCGAACACAAGCCCAAAAGGAATGACGCCAAACATAAGTGGTAGTTCATCGCGTACACCTTGCCAAAATTCATCTACTGCAGACGGTGCTTTGGCAGGTACATCAGCGGTATCTCTTGCCCCCGACATAAGGTGCCTCGTTATAAAATTGCGGTATCGTAAAAAAGGCAGCATAACGGAGAGCTGAAATTTAGCAACTAGCTGTCGGTGCTCGTTATCTGAATTTGTAGATATTCTCATTGAAAAGATTTTGAAGAGCTAAATTCTTACTTTTGTTTCGGTTTTGGGTAGTTCCTTTTGCGGATATTTGATAGTTAGAAATCGTGATGGCTTCTTCAATGGTTAGTTTCTTGCCTGCCTCTCTGGTGGGAATTTTTTATTGCATGTTTTGAGCTAGGGGCTATTGCGTGATTATACTCGCAGGGAACATTCAAGGATCTTGTCCATGAGGAATCAATTCCAATTTGCAGACCAGCTTGATGTGGCAGGAAAAACAGTTCTTGTGCGGCTTGATGTGAATGTGCCGCTAGCCGATGGTGTGGTCAGCGATGATACTCGCATTCGCCGAGTTATGCCCGGGGTGCGGACACTTCTTGATAATGGCGCAAAAGTGGTGATCTTGACGCACTTTGGCAGGCCAAAGGGAGAATTTATGCCAGCGCTGACCGTGCGCCCAGTAGCGCAAGCGATGAGCAAAATTCTTGGCCAACCAGTGCGCGTTGAGAGTGATGTGATTGGCTCTGGCGGTAAGGCCGCCGTTGCAGCCCTTGGTCCAGGTGAACTCTTGCTGATGGAAAATTTACGCTTTTATCCGGAAGAAGAGGACAATGATCATGGCTTTGCTAAACGCCTTGCTGATCTTGGTGACCTCTATGTTGGTGATGCGTTTTCTTGTGCCCACCGGGCACATGCCTCAATTGATGCACTACCGCGCATTATGCCGTCAGCGGCTGGTCGGTCATTTGCCGCTGAATTAGAAGCCTTGCATGCTGCCTTATCACAGCCCGCCCGCCCGCTTGGGGGAGTAATTGGCGGTGCCAAAGTATCGTCAAAATTGGCATTATTGGAAAATCTGGTGACCAAGGTTAATGGGCTAGTGCTTGGCGGTGGCATGGCTAATACGTTTTTACTGGCTCAAGGCACACCGATTGGGGCCTCGATTTCTGAGCCTGACATGGTTGAGACAGCCAAGCGGATTTTGGATGTTGCCGCATCGAATGGCTGTAAGCTTTTGCTTCCGAGAGATGTTGTTGTGGCGTCTGAGTTTAAGCTGGGCGCCACCCATAGGATCGCTAACATTGATGACGTTGCTCAAGGAGAGATGATCCTCGATCATGGGCCAGAAACGGTTGCGGCGGCAGGCGTTTTTTTACAAGATTGTGCCACCATTGTTTGGAATGGGCCAGTGGGAGCATTCGAAATTCCACCCTTTGATGCGGCAACAAATGCACTAGCCAAAATCGTGGCAGCAAAAACTCAAAACAATGGTGTGATGAGTATCGCAGGCGGAGGTGATACGATTGCGGCTCTTGCGAATGCTGGGGTTAGTCACCAATTCTCCTATGTATCCACCGCTGGTGGGGCCTTTCTGGAATGGCTTGAGGGTAAACGTTTGCCCGGTGTTGAGGCGCTCAGGAAAGGCTAATTATTTTGAACGGCCGCAATAGCGAAGCTAAGAGAGACAGTTTAGATGTTGTTTGACAATCCTTTTAAGACACGCCTTCCAACGGTTGATGAGGCATTAGTGGGGCGTGACTGGCCAATTTTTTCAGGTGGGGTTCATGCGGTGCTTGGCAACCCCATGACAAATCCTATATCCACTGACCTGAAACAGATTGTTTTGGGGCTTGGCTGCTTTTGGGGTGCGGAGCGACTGTTCTGGAATCTTCCTGGGGTTTATTCAACGGCGGTTGGCTATGCTGGCGGGTTTACGCAAAACCCTAGCTATGAGGAGGTATGTAGCGGACAAACCGGCCATACTGAAGCCGTTCTCGTAGTTTACAATCCTGCGAAAATGGCGTTGGCTAAAATCTTATCAACCTTCTGGCAAGCTCATGATCCAACCCAGGGATTCCGACAGGGCAACGACCGTGGTACTCAATACCGATCCGCGATTTATGTTATGCATGATGCGGATCTTGACATTGCTCAGCAAAGCGCGGCGCATTATCAAAAAGCTTTGGCGCAGGCTGGTTTTGGTCAGATCACGACCGAGATTGCAAAAAATCAGTCCTTTTATTTTGCTGAGGATTATCATCAGCAATATCTACATAAAGTGCCAAATGGCTATTGTGGCCTTCGCGGAACAGGAGTGAGTGCAAATTGATGCGCCCGATGCGATATAATATAAGTTGGAAAATCAAGCATAAAAGCGTTGGGTATGCTTGACCTGAGGTCACGCTGATGCTAGCTTCCGCGCTCATTACACATTATTTCGGTCTTTGGCCGCTGATTTGGGAGTCCCAAATTATGAAAGTTGTTAGTTCGCTAAAAACGCTGAAATCACGTGATCGTCATTGTCAGGTGGTGCGTCGCCGTGGTCGATTATATGTGATCAACAAGAAGAACCCTCGCCTGAAGGCACGCCAAGGTTAAGCGACCACGCGGCACTATGCCGCCGTGCAAGCGGGCAATTTTCACAGCAGTATTGTGGCGCGGTCGGCTTGCCCGGCCGTTTCTTTTGTCCAAAACTTGGCGGTACAGGTGTCTTTTGTAAAACAGGACTAGCATTTAAGGGCAGTAAGCAAGGGTTGCAGGCGCAATGCGATGAGGTATATCTTAATAACGAAAATTATAGACCGAGGAGCCGACAATGCAGATGCCAGAACCCGACCAGTCTGTTATTGACCGCCGCGACACGATTTGCCGTGATCTCCGTAATTTAACTGCAAATCATTGTGTGGTTGACTCGGTTGAAGGGCGACGTGCCTATGATGCTGATGGTTTGGCGGCCTATCGGCAATTGCCGCTTGCGGTGGTGCTGCCTGAAACGGTTGAAGAAATCGCTGCGGTGATGAAATATTGCCACCGAGAAGGCATCAAAGTGGTGCCGCGCGGATCTGGTACTTCGCTGTCTGGTGGGGCTTTGCCTTTGGCTGATGCGATTTTGGTAGGTCTTGGAAAGTTCAATCGTATCCTTGATATTGATTATACCAACCGCTGCGTTGTTTCCCAGCCCGGCGTTACCAACCTTGCTATTACTCACGCGGTACAGGCCGATGGATTTTACTATGCACCGGACCCATCAAGCCAGATTGCCTGTTCGGTTGGCGGTAATGTTGCCGAAAATTCCGGTGGTGTTCATTGTTTGAAATACGGCCTGACAACGAATAACTTGCTTGGCATTGAGCTTGTGACCATTGAAGGCGAAATTCTACGCCTTGGTGGCAAGCATCTTGATGCTGGTGATTATGATCTGATGGGCGTAATGACCGGATCAGAAGGCCTGCTTGGCGTTGTCAGTGAGGTGACATTACGAATCCTACAAAAGCCTGCCACCCAGCGGGCCCTTCTTGTTGGGTTTGATGACACAGGATCGGCTGCAGAAGCCGTTGGCGATGTGATTGCGGCGGGAATTATTCCTGCTGGAATGGAAATGATGGATGGGTTGGCGATCAACGCTGCCGAAGACTTTGCCAATGCGGGGTATCCGCGCGGGGCAGCAGCCCTGCTGATTATCGAACTTGATGGGCCAGAAATCGAGGTAAATACCCTAATTGACCGTGTTACCAGAATCATGGACACTGCTGGTGCATCATCGCTTAAGGTCAGCAATTCAGAAGAAGAGCGAAACTTGTTCTGGGCAGGGCGCAAGTCGGCCTTTCCCGCGGTAGGGCGCATTTCGCCTGATTATCTGTGCATGGATGGCACAATTCCCCGTCGCCGGTTGCCTGATATGATGGTCCGCATGGCATCACTTAGCCAGAAATATGGTTTACGTGTTGCGAATGTGTTTCATGCTGGTGATGGCAATCTTCATCCCCTGATTTTATTTGATGCGAACGAGGCTGACGAATTACGGCGGGCCGAAGATTTTGGTGCTGATATTTTGCGAGCTTGTGTTGAAATGGGCGGTGTGTTGACAGGTGAACATGGAGTGGGCGTTGAAAAGCGCGATCTGATGAGCATTCAATTTACCGAGGATGATTTGAAACAGCAGCAACGGCTAAAATGCGCCTTTGACGCTGGTCATTTGCTAAATCCTGGCAAAGTATTCCCGCATTTACACCGCTGCGCCGAATTGGGGCGTTTGCATGTGCATAAGGGTAAAATGCCATTTCCAGATTTGCCACGTTTCTAGCCGTTGCTCCATTGACCGATAGCAGAGTGCTGGGTCGAAAGGGTGAGTTCAAATGATAAAAGTAACAGGGCTTGAGGACGCGGCGGTAGCTATTGCAGATGCTATGGCCAATCAGCAACATCTAAGTGTCCAAAGCATGGCTACAAAGTCGGCGCTTGGCCGCGATGTCAGCTATGACTCGTACCTAGATGTTTCGGCATTTACGGGTATCAAGGATTACCAGCCGGATGAATTGATTTTGACAGTGCGGGCAGGCACGCCCATGCATGAAGTTGAAGCCGAATTGGCAAGCGCAAATCAGATGCTTGCCTTTGAGGCTCCCGATCTGCACAAGCTCCTTGGCGCTCAATCTGCCGGTACGATTGGAGGAGTTCTGGCAACCAATGCCAGTGGGCCGCGCCGTCTTACGGCAGGGGCTGCACGAGATTATCTTCTTGGCTTTGATGCCATATCGGGACGAGGCGAGCGCTTCAAATCTGGTGGAAAGGTGATGAAAAATGTCACTGGCTATGATCTGTCTAAACTTATTTGCGGTTCATATGGCACGCTTGCAGTTTTTGACGAGGTAACATTTAAAACCCTACCTCGGCCCGAAACCAATATCAGCCTTCTGTTCGGCTGTGAAGATATGACAGCGGCGGTGGCCAAAATTGCTAGTGTTTTTGCCAGCCCACACGAACCTAATGCGGCGGCAATTCTACCGGGCTCAATGGCTGCATCTGCTGGTATTGATGTGCCTGAGGCGATGGTAGTCATCATACGGCTTGAGGGAATTGATGTTTCGGTTACTGATCGGGCATTGCATTTGCTGGCGGCTGATCCATCTGGTGCTGAGATAGACGAAAATTCAAGTTCCGCGCTCTGGCAACGGATCCGTGATGTGGAGTTGCTGGTAAACCAGCCTGGCGATGTTTGGAAATTATCATGTGCACCAGCAGCCGCTCCAAATATTATTGCTGCCGTTCAGAACCATTTCGACATGACGTTTTTTGCTGATTGGGCTGGAGGTCTTTTGTGGCTTGCTGGTCCATCCGGTGCCTCGTTTGGTACGGCGTTGCGGACAGCATTGGCCAATAATGGCAGCGGTTACGCTCAGCTAGTGCGCGATCAAGCTGATACTAAAACTGTGATTACACCATTTCAGCCCCTGTCATCGGCTCATTACGCCTTGCACAAGCGGATAAAAGCGGCTTTCGACCCGCTTTCGGTTCTCAATCTTGGCCGTATGCACGACGGCATTTAGGTAGGAGGGTTATATGCAAACTCATTTTACCGCAGACCAACTTGCGGATCCGCTTATTGCCGAGGCTGATGGCATTCTCCGCAATTGCGTTCATTGTGGATTTTGTATTGCAACATGTCCAACATTCATAGTTACCGGTGACGAACGTGATAGTCCGCGTGGCCGTATCTGGATGCTGCGAGAGGTGCTAGAAAGTCCCGAAACAATAACTACTGATACTGCCTATCATATCGATCGCTGTCTGGGGTGTCTGTCTTGTACGACTACCTGCCCATCGGGAGTTGATTACCCGCATCTTCTTGATATTGGGCGTGAAAAGCTGAATGAGATGGTGCCTCGCACTTTTACCGACCGGGTAATGCGGCAAATGCTTGGCATGATAATTCCCCATTCTGGTAGGTTCCGTGCGATGATTCAATTGGCGTGGGTTGGACGGCTGTTCAGCTGGGCCATGCCGACGGCGATGCGTGCTGCTTTGACAAAAATTCCAGCCCAGCTGAAGCAATTAGATCCGATTGGCGGTAAAAATGCCATTTTTCCAGCAAATACAAAACAGGTTAAGCGGGTTGCGCTACTAGCAGGGTGCGCGCAGCGCGCCCTTGCGCCTGAAATCAATGCCAGCACTGTTCGCGTACTGAATCGTCTGGGGGTTGAAGTTGTGGTGCGTGCCGAGGCGCATTGTTGCGGAGCTTTGGCGCATCATATCGGTGAGGCGACCCGCGCCCATGACGCTATTCGTGCCGCACTTCTAGCATGGCATGATGAGATTCGAACCGGTGGACTTGATGCTATTGTTGTCAATGCTTCTGGTTGCGGCACAATGGTCAAGGATTATGGTCATATGATGAAAGATGACCCAGAGCTTGCGCCTATTGCAAAGATGGTATCGGATGCATGCGTTGATGTGTCCGAGCTAATTGATAAACTTGATCTTGAGTCAATTTTGCTGCCCGCCCCAGTGGAAGGTCGGTCCAAGGTGGCTTATCATTCGGCCTGTTCATTGCAACATGGACAGAAAATCCATGATTTACCATTGCGCCTTCTTCGTCAGGCTGGGTTCGATGTTGTACAGCCTCTAAATGGGCATCTCTGTTGCGGTTCGGCAGGTGTTTATAACCTTCTGCAGCCCAAAATGGCCGATGAATTAAAGGCACGGAAATTGGAAAGTCTGGATAAAACTGGTGCACAGTTTGTTGCGGCTGGCAACATTGGTTGTATTATGCAATTGGATCGCGATGATTTGCCTGTTTGGCACACAATTCAATTCATTGATTGGGCCAGTGGGGGGCCGCGGCCGCATTGATGTTCTGTCTAGATTGCCTTTGATTGGATATGTCACTTTGCTACACATGATATAACTGGCGTTGTTAAGTAGGCGTTATTGGCGATTTAATTCACCGTGAAAACAATATGCTTGCCTCGTTTTAGGACGAGGCTAATGAAAAGTGTGTCAGTATGTTTGTAATGGTTGGAAGTGTCGTTTTGAACAAATTGCTCTGGATGGACGGCCATGGAGGTACAAAATGGATATTAGGATAGACCCTGAGGAACTGGAGGTTGGTTACAATATTCCGGCGATGGTTGGTATGGACGAAGCTGACATTCAGACTCCTTGTCTTGTATTGGATCTCGACGCGCTTGAGCGCAACATTATTAAAATGGGGAATTTTGCTAAGCAAGTGGGAATACGACACCGTGTACACGGTAAGATGCACAAATCGGTTGATGTCGCGCTATTACAGGAGCGCCTTGGCGGTAGTTGTGGTGTGTGCTGCCAGAAAGTAAGCGAGGCCGAGGCATTTGTACGTGGTGGTATTAAAGACGTTCTTGTGTCTAATCAAGTACGTGATCCAGCCAAAATTGACCGGTTGGCACGTCTACCAAAACTGGGTGCTAGGGTGATTTGCTGTGTTGACGATCTTGCCAATGTTACTGAACTATCGGCAGCCTCGACAACGCATGGCACTCAAATAGAGTGTCTTGTTGAAATTGATTGTGGAGCAGGACGTTGCGGCGTTCAAACGACAGCTGATGTCGTAGAGATTGCTGGCGCGATTGACGCATCTGAGGGTTTGAAATTTTCTGGTTTGCAGGCTTATCAGGGCGCTATTCAGCATCTCAGTGATTATAATAAACGCAAAGCCAAGATCGAGGTGGCTGTCACTATGGTGGCAGATGCGGTTGCTGGGTTGAGAGCGGTCGGCCTTTTTTGTGATATTGTTGGGGGTGGTGGTACGGGGTCTTATATCTTTGAGGGAGAATCAGGTGTTTACAATGAGTTACAATGTGGTTCGTACGCTTTTATGGACGCTGATTATGGCCAAATTCTAGATAATAAAGGCAAAAGGATCGATCAGGGCGAATGGCAAAATGCGCTTTTCCTTCTAACCTCTGTTATGAGCCATGCAAAGCCTGAGAAGGCTATTTGTGATGCCGGTTTAAAAGTACAATCAGTCGACAGCGGGTTACCGTTTATTTTTGGCCGTGATGATATCAAATATGTCAAGTGTACGGATGAGCATGGGGTAATTGATGATCCTGATGGTGTTTTAAATGTTGGCGACAAATTAAAGCTTGTGCCGGGGCATTGTGATCCGACTTGTAATTTACACGACTGGTATGTTGCGGTGCGCAATGGCAAGGTTGAAGCACTGTGGCCAGTTACAGCGCGTGGAAAAGCCTATTAAAGCTCTCGATAAATATATACAGCAGGCTTTTAAAAAAAGGGTGTCTCAAGACAACCGGCCGGTCATGATTAGCTAATATCAAAAAAGTCGTTTCCCTTATCATCCATAACTATAAACGCAGGAAAGTTCTCAACCTCGATTTTCCAAACCGCTTCCATGCCGAGCTCTGGATATTCCAGAATTTCCACCTTTTTGATAGATTCGAGTGCTAGCTTCGCTGCCACGCCACCAATTGATCCCAGATAGAACCCACCATTTTGCTTGCAGGAATCTCGAACCTGACGTGACCTGTTGCCTTTCGCCAGCATCACCATCGATCCGCCCTCTGCTTGAAATGTGGGGACATATGAATCCATTCTCCCCGCCGTGGTTGGCCCGAATGAGCCTGACGGCATACCTTCAGGCGTTTTTGCTGGCCCTGCGTAATAGACCGGATGATCTTTGAAATAATTAGGCAAGTTGCCTTCGCTTTCCAGTCTTTCCAATAATTTTGCGTGCGCGATATCACGCGCCACAATCAATGGGCCGGACAGTGCAAGGCGTGTTTCAACAGGGTGCTGACTCAATGCCGCAAGAATTTCGTTCATCGGTTTGTTTAAATCGATGGCAACAACTTCATCTTCGTCCTGATATGAAAGATTGGGTAAAAATTTGGCTGGGTCACGTTCCAGTTTTTCGATAAATAGCCCGTCCTGGGTGATTTTGGCGAAGGCCTGCCTGTCGGCTGAGCAGGAAACTCCGATTCCGATAGGGCAAGACGCGCCGTGACGCGGCAATCTAATCACACGAACATCATGGCAGTAATATTTACCACCAAATTGCGCGCCGATTCCAAGGTCGCGGGTTATTTGTAATACCTCAGCTTCCCATTCGAGGTCACGCCAAGCATGCCCGAGCGCGTTGCCTTCAACTGGTAGACCATCAAGCGCCTTAATAGAAGCCATTTTGACTGTTTTCATGGTTAGCTCAGCTGATGTTCCACCAATAACAATGGCCATGTGATAAGGAGGGCATGCCGATGTCCCAAGGTCAAGAATAGCGGTGCGGATAAACTCACGGAGAGATTCTACATTCAGCACGGCTTTGGTTTTCTGATGCAAAAAAGCCTTGTTAGCTGACCCGCCACCCTTCTGGATGAACGCAAATTTATACTCCAAGCCTTTAACAGCGTTAATTTCAATCTGTGCTGGCAAATTAGTTGAGGTATTGCTCTCGTCGAACATGGTGTGAGCGGAAAGCTGTGAGTAGCGTAGATTACAATTTTGATATGTGTTGTAGATGCCAAGGGACAACGCTTCGCCATCATCGCCATCTACTAAAACGTGATCGCCACGATAGCCGGTAACAAGGGCCGTGCCCGTATCTTGACACATTGGCAGCGAGCCCTCTGCCGAAATCACTGCATTTTTAAGCATTTCCAGCGCAACAAAACGGTCATTTTTGGTGGCGTCTGGGTCTTTTAGAATATTGGCAAGCTGGCCAAGGTGGCTGCTACGTAATAGATGCGAAATATCGGCAAACGCACGTTCAGCAAGCTGGGTTAATGCGGCAGGATCCACACGCAAAAACGTTTCACCATCCATCTCAACAAGGCGCACATGATCGCTTGAAATAAGTTCATATTCAGTCTTGTCTTCGGCTGTTGGGAACATGGGGCTGTAGGCAAAGTTCGCCATGGTTAGATCCTGTTACTATCAAGTGGCAAAACAAAAAACAAGTCGCTTAGCAAGGTAGCAAACCCAACGGCCAGCAGAATGCAAAGATTATTACGTTGGTTTTTTACGAAACGTGTCAAGTGAGACAACATCAGCGCTGTTTCCACCATGCTGATTATCATAATCAGAGTTTTTATCAGGAACAATATTGGGTGCTGCATCAGATATGGTGCGCTCAACTTCTTCACCTCCTTCATCTGCCGTGCCAAACTGCAAGCCAAAACCAACCGACGGGTCATTAAAGCTGGTAATTGATTGAAAAGGGATGACCATCGGGCTGGGTTTGCCTGCAAAAAAAAGGGTAATAGAAAATTCTTCGCTGCCAACAACAAGATCTTCGAATTGATGCTGTAAAACTATGGTCATATTTTCTGGATGTTTTGTTCTTAAGTAATCGCTAATTTCAACGCCAGGGTGGGTGGTTGAAAAGCTAATGTAAAAATGCGTTTCTCCCGGAAGCCCAACCTTTTCAACAATACCAAGTGAAGTGCGCACAACTGACCGAAGTGCATCTTCGACCAAAAGTTCATAATTCAGGCCGGTTTGGAGCATTTCATTATCAGTCATCAGCTGGCAATCTTTCCTATACAGCGCTCTTTAATAGATCAGCGGGGATATTACATTAGATTGGAAGTAATGTATTGGTTAGTCGTTTGGTGTCTCTATATTGTCTCATCCACATTAAAGCGGAACGCTTCTGTTGCCAGGTGCGCTCCAAACCCCGCCAGATCGAGCTCAATCGGTCTGGACTTAAGATCGGTTACTCTCGCTGCACTAAGCTGCGATTGCTACCGGAGCAGTGTTGTCATTTGCAACTACTACATGGCCCGATAACGGTGGGTGCCATACCGAGCGAAAATACTGCCTTTACCACATGCGTCGATCCTATTTCGCCCCCAATCTTTCAGCCCAAATAAAACGTGCCAGCTTTTGAAACCGCTAGTGCGGGCTAAAATGGTGGAGGCGCCGGGTACCGCCCCCGGGTCCGCTCTGCTTATTTCACAGCACGTTTATCGCCATAGCTGGAATTCCAGCATGGTTAATATAGGTGTATTAGGGCTGGTTTCAAAGAACAGTTTTGATTTCGATGTTGTTTCTGTTAATTCTTCAGTTGAAAAAGGTGCACTTTTTTCGTTTTGGTATTAACTTTTTGTGCTGATTATCAGCTTGCACAGTGCTACGTGACCATGCCAATTTAAAAATTGAGACGGCCTTTGTCGCGTCGCAACAGTGTTTTGTTAAAACTGATAATTTTTTAATCAATGGGTCTGTGATGCAGCAATATCTTGTTTTATTAAAACGAATTCTTGATGAGGGTGTGGATCGTGATGACCGGACTGGAACCGGTACAAGAGCGGTGTTTGGACATCAGATGCGTTTTGACCTGTCTGACGGGTTTCCATTACTTACGACAAAAAAATTGCATATTAAATCTATTGTCCATGAATTGCTGTGGTTTATTAGCGGCGATACGAATATTCGCTATCTACAAAAAAATGGTGTTTCGATTTGGGATGACTGGGCTGATGAAAATGGCGATCTTGGACCAGTTTACGGCAGACAATGGCGCCATTGGCAAACGCCAGATGGCAATAAAATTGATCAGCTTGCCGATTTGATTGAGATGATAAAGACCAACCCTAATTCTAGACGGTTAATGTTAACGGCATGGAACCCTGCCGATGTGCCGAATATGGCTCTACCGCCGTGTCATTGCTTGTTTCAATTTCAGGTTGCCAATGGGCGGTTGTCCTGCCAGTTATATCAACGCAGTGCAGATAGTTTTCTGGGCGTTCCGTTTAATATCGCTTCTTATGCGTTGCTAACCCATATGATTGCTGCTATCTGCGGTCTAGAGGTTGGCGAATTTGTTCACACGTTTGGTGATGCGCACTTATACACAAACCATTTCGAACAGGCGCGGAGACAACTGGAACGTCAGCCCACAAAATTACCCCATTTGGTAATTCATAATGTGCCTGAGTTCATTGATGATTTTCGATATGAAGATTTTGAAATCGTTGATTATATAGCAGCGCCACACATTGCTGCGCCGATTGCAGTGTGATGGCCATGGTGAGCATGACTGCAGTGGTGGCGATGGGCGAAAATCGTGTTATTGGTGATGGTAAGGGGTTAATTTGGCATATTCCTAATGACCTAAAGCGCGTCAAAAAGCTTACGATGGCTTGTCCACTCATTATGGGGCGAAAGACGTGGGATTCTATCGGCCGACCATTGCCCGGTCGCGCTAGCATTGTGATGACCCGTGACCAATCATGGACTGCCGAAGGAGCAATTGCCGCAGAAAGTATTGAGGCAGCAATTGCTGCTGCCTTAAACTGGATTCAAAATACTGCCAATGCACGCTCCGAAATCATTTTATTTGGTGGTGGTGAAATTTACCAACAGGGACTGAAATACTGTCAACGGGTTGAATTAACGGTTGTCGCCCAATCCCCGGATGGTGGCGCAGAAGCTGCTTACTTTCCAGAACTGTCAACTGCAGATTGGGACATTGAAATTGAGGCTAAGATCAAGGCAACTGGCGGTGTTCCGGCCTACCGGTATGAGCGTGCGTTGAAACGCAGTGCGACACCGCATTTATAAGAAACTACTCGGAAGATGGTGGTTGCGTCTCACGTGCCCGGGCGGAACCCTTCAGTGTCATGGCTCACTCAACAATAATCTTGGGGCCTTCCTTTGTGGTGCTTCGTTCGAGTGCCTCAAGCACTGCCAAAGCAATATCTCGATAATGATTCGCACATTTACTGTCGGGCTGGCTCGCGACAATGGGCATCCCTTCATCCGATGTTGCTCTGATAGTCATTTCCAGTGGTATCTCGCCGAGAAAAGGGACCCCAAGTTTTGCGGCTTCTGCCTTGGCACCACCATTGCCAAATATCTCGTGTCGTGCGCCGCATTCGGTGCATAAAAAATGGCTCATATTTTCAACAATGCCAAGAAGGGGCACGTTGACTTTACGGAACATATTCAGTCCTTTGCGTGCATCAATAAGGGCTAAATCCTGAGGGGTTGATATGATAATTGCACCAGCGAGTGCAGCGCGTTGCGACAATGTCAACTGTGCGTCACCGGTTCCGGGCGGCATGTCAATCACTAAAACATCTAGCTCATTCCATGCCACATCTCGCAGCATTTGTTCAATCGCGCTCATCACCATGGGGCCACGCCAGATGGTGGGCGCGTCTTCAGCAACAAGATAGCCGATAGACATGGTTTGCAAGCCCCAGGCTTCAATTGGTAAAATCTTCTTCCCGTCGCTCTGCGGTTTCTTGTTCAAGCCTATCAAGCGTGGCAAAGATGGACCGTAAATATCGGCGTCAAGAATGCCAACCTTTTTGCCAAGTGCAGCTAGGCCAAGAGCCAAGTTGATTGACGTTGTTGATTTACCAACACCGCCTTTGCCAGAAGCAACTGCAATGACATGGGTTGCAGGCTGGTGAGGCTCAGCTTGCGCCTGTTGGCCAGCACTACCAGGGGAACTGTGATCATCGGCTTTTGCTTTCAATCCTGGTCCGGACTGATGTGCTGTAAGCATTGCCGTTGCTGATAACACCCCATCGAGGGCTAGCACAGCCTGTTCACACTCGCGTCGCAACTCATCCGCACTGTCTTTATCTTTTGGATCAATTTCTACAGTAAAGCTAACGTGGCCCTCTTTGATAACGATTCCGGACACGTTTCCAGCTTCAGTGATTGCCTTTTCTGACCCCGGCAAGCGGATGCCAGAAAGTGCTTGGATAATTTTTCGCTCGTTCAATTCGTTGGTCATCCTTGAAATCAACCGCTCCTATACAAATATAAATATGGCTCTGCAATACGACCGAGACATAGGCCATCAGTGAGAGTTTTTCAAGTTAGGGGTGGTAATTTGTATGTCAGCGGTGATAACAAGAGCAAATTCAAAGGGGACAAAATCAATGACTCGAGAGGCCGCAACAAAAAATGTTGGCTGACCGAGTAAGAAGGGTTAAGGAGCGAGAGCAGCATGCCATGGAATAATCAAGGCGGCCAAAGTGGCGGCGGTGGCCCGTGGGGTCAGGGCGGCGGTAAGGGCGGCAGCCCATGGGGCCAGGGTGGCGGTGGTCACTCCCCCCAAGATGTTGATGCGTTAATTCGCCAACTTTCTGAAGCTTGGCGCCGGATGATGCCGAGTGGTGGTGGCAGCGGCCGTTCGCTGTTATTGTTATTAATTGTTTTTGGCTTCGTTTGGGGTATTACGGGATTTTATCGCATCAACCCGCAGCAACAAGGTGTCGTTTTGCGTTTTGGTGAATGGGTTCGCACAAGTCCACCCGGATTGCACTATCACCTCCCTTACCCCATCGAGACCGTTTTAAAACCCGAGGTAACCAGCGACAATAGGATTGAGATTGGTTTCAGGGACGTAACTGGCAGCTCGTCGTCTCGTCGGGACATAACTGACGAAAGCCAGATGATCACCGGCGATGAAAACATAGTGGACATCGACTTTGTGGTTTTCTGGCGAATTTCGGACGCCGGGGAATACTTATTTAATCTTGCTGAACCTGATGAAACGATTAAAGTGACTGCTGAAGCGGTAATGCGTGAGATTATAGGCAGAACACCAATAAAAACTGTTCTGACTGAGGGAAGGCAATCGATACAAGCGCAGGCGCGCCAGCAACTGCAAGAGCTACTCAACGAATACGGTGTTGGTGTGCGAGTTCGTGATGTGCAGCTGTTGGCAGTTGATCCGCCAAGCGATGTTATTGACGCCTTCAATGAAGTTCAGCGTGCACGCCAAGACCGCGACCGATTAAAAAACGAAGCGGAAGCCTTTAGTAATGACATTGTACCGCGCGCCCGTGGTGAGGCTGCCAAACTCATCGCTGAAGCTGAGGCTTATAAGGCTGAAGTTGTCAATCGCGCCACGGGTGATGCTTCTCGCTTTAACCAGGTGTATGAAGCCTATTTGAAGGATAAAGATGTCACCAAAGAGCGCATATATATCGAAACTGTGGAGGAGATTTTCTCGAATGTAGAGAAAGTAATCATCGACGGGGAAGGTGGGGCAAGTGGTGTAGTCCCTTACCTACCGCTTAAAGAATTAAGTAAATCAAAAGGGAATAATTGACATGGCTTCATTTCGCTTAGCAACTATCGTGGTTCTGTTAGCGGGTGCGTTTGTGCTGTATAACTCCGCTTTCACTGTGAACCAGACGCAGCAGGCCCTTGTATTACAATTAGGAGACCCCAAACGCACAATTCAGGAGCCGGGTCTTGCATTCAAGTTACCCTTTATCCAGGATGTAACCTATTACGAGAAACGCGTTTTGAGCCTTATTCCTCAAGATGCTCAGGAAGTGATTCTGTCTGACCAAAAGCGTCTAATGGTTGATGCTTACGCTCGCTACAAAATCACAGACCCGTTGCTTTTCTATCAAACTGTGCGGAATGAAAATGGTGCCCGCGGTCGGTTGGAGGCAATCATCGACTCGTCTGTGAGGCGCGCGCTTGGTAACGAAACCTTAGGTTCAATCTTGACTGGGCAAAGAAACGATATTACCCGTTCGATTGGTGACGAAGTTAATCAGTCTGTTGTTTCTCTGGGCCTTCAAATTATCGATGTGCGGTTACGGAGGGCTGATTATCCGGAAGCCACAAGCCAGAATATTTTCAATCGAATGAAATCGGAGCGAACAAGAGAAGCCAAGGAATTCCGCGCAACAGGTGAGGAAGAGGCCCAAAAAATACGGTCCGCTGCCGAAAAAACTCGTACGGTGATTATCTCTGAAGCACAGCAAGTCGCGCAAGAGACTAGAGGTGGCGGTGACTCCGAAGCAATTCGGATATATGCCGATAGCTTCGGGCAAGACGCCGAATTTTTTGCTTTTTACAGGTCGATGGAAGCCTATCGAAAATCCTTCGGTGAAAGCGATACTTCAATGGTACTGTCACCAAATAGCTCGTTTTTCCGATACCTTCTAAGCAAGGATGGTGGTTCCGAAAAATAGCCGGCCCTTAGGAGGCTCGGAGATTTATAAGAGCCGGCTGCCTTGCAGGTGAATTAAACCGGAGTACAGAACGGTTTGCCAGCCCTGTTTAGGTGTTCGATGCTTGGGCAGTAGGAGGCCGAATTTACCATGAAACTGCCTTTTTTTGGTCACGCTATTTTGGCATGACTAGGGGGAAGCCATAGCCAAAGATCTAGCGATGGCGGGAGATTTAGATATTGACCTTACAGTCCTCGGAGGAGTGATTATAATGATATTTAGACTGTTGTACCCCACTCGGCACCTGCTGACTCTTGTGCGAGGTGATAATTTGGCTTCAGTTGCTATAGCGATTACAATCATATTTTTTTCGGCTAATCTATGGGCGGCTGACCGGCCGAACTCATTTGCGGATTTAGCAGAGAAACTATCGCCATCAGTAGTGAATATATCCACGACGACGATTGTAAACGGTGGGCCAGGTTCAGAGATGCCTCAATTTCCACCCGGATCACCCTTTGAAGAATTTTTCAAAAACTTTGGCGACAATAACCGTCAGCGGAAGGCCCAATCACTTGGCTCAGGATTCATTATTAATGCCGAAGGCATTGTTGTCACAAACCATCATGTGATAGAAAATGCAGAAGAGATCAGAGTTATCCTTGCTGATGAAACCAGTTTTACCGCGAAGGTGCTGGGACAGGACAAGAAAACTGATATTGCAGTTCTGAAAATCGAACCAGGCGACGCAAAATTGGCTGCCGTGGCCTTTGGTGACTCGGATAGTTTGCGGGTCGGCGATTGGGTGCTTGCAATCGGTAATCCGTTTGGTCTCGGTGGCACTGTTACTGCTGGGATTGTTTCTGCGCGCGGACGTGACATTGGTAATGGGCCATACGATGATTTTATACAAACAGACGCGTCAATCAACCGCGGTAACTCGGGAGGGCCTCTTTTTAATACCGACGGGGAGGTGATCGGGATTAATACAGCAATTTATTCTCAATCGGGTGGATCCGTTGGGATTGGTTTTGCAATTTCGTCAAATTTGGCAAGTCGGGTAGCCAGCCAGTTGGTTGAGTTTGGCCAAACACGACGTGGTTGGTTGGGTGTCTTCATTCAGGAAGTAACGCCAGATATAGCGGAGTCTCTTGGTTTGGGTGAAGTATCGGGTGCGCTTGTGTCATCGGTGAATGAAAATAGCCCGGCGGCTAAGGGTGGTGTTCAGCCGGGCGATGTGATTTTGAAATTTGATGGGAAAGTCATTGAAAAGATGCGTGATCTGCCGAGGATTGTCGCAGAAACTGATATTGGAGCAAACGTTAGTGTTGACCTGTTTCGTCAGGGCAGTCCCAAGACCGTTAAGATTACCCTAGGTGAACTTGAAAAAGCTGAGCTTGTCGGCCTTGCCGGTGGAGAAAGACCTGCTGAGATATCAAAAGAAAGTTTTGGCAGTTTGGGTTTTTCCGTTCAAGCATTGACGCCACAACTTGCAGAGGAGATGGGGATTAGTAAGGGAAAGGTTGGCGTTGTTGTCACTGAAGTAGTGCCTGGGAGTCCCGCGGCCAACAAAAATCTTCAGGTTGGTGATATTTTAAGACGGTTTGGTCAGCGTCCAGTAAAAGGGATAGATGAACTTACCAAGGACATAGAGGATGCTGAAGAGAGCGGCCGCTCTGGAATTCTCATCCTGATCGAACGTGATGGGCGCGAACGTTTCTTACAAATTGGGTTTGCCAAGAAATAAAGGCCTAGTAAGGGTTTGGTAGCGCTGTAAAAGACAAGGAAAACCATAATCAATAAATAAGGGGTCTTGCTTGCCTCTTTGTTTATTGGTTATGAGCGCCGTCTATACAGATATAAAATTGTCTTTATGATAGCCTTGAAGGTATAAAAGGCCCTGCAGATCTGTGTGGTTGAGTTGGATGGAAATTATATCACGCAATATTGGCGTGCCAGCAAAAGCGACTCCCATGCCAGCTTCTTTTAGCATGGCAAGGTCATTCGCTCCATCGCCAATGGTTACTGCCTCTTTGATGTCAATGCTATGAATTTTGCAGTAATGTGCCAGATAACCTGCCTTGGCCTCGCGATCGAGGACTGGTGTTTCTACCGTGCCCAGTATTTTGCCATCACCAACATGCATATGGTTCGCATGGTGGTCATGAAATCCACATAATGCCGCCACTGGTCCAGTTATGAAATCAAACCCACCAGAGATTAGATAACATTTTGCCCCATTTGCGCGCATGGTTTGAACCAGCGCAATCGCACCCGGTGTTAGCTTTGCCGCTTTGATTAGGGAAGAAAAAAGCCGATTTGAGTAACCTCGAAGCATTGCAACACGCTCTAATAGGGCGTTTTCAAAGTCAATTTCACCCGACATTGACCTTCGTGTGATTGCAGCCACCCTATCACCAATGCCAGCCATTTCTGCGAGATCATCTAACGACTCAGACTGAATAATCGTACTATCCATATCCGCAATAAGCAATTTTTTCTGCCGTTCGTTAGTCGGCACAATATTCACATCAAGTTGGCGCGCTGCTGCTGCATCGCGTAGGGCCTGAAAGTCAGAATTACTGTTTGTGTGCTCTATGGTGAAACTGTTGTCGGGTTGGCACATGATCTCGGCGGCATATCCGGGGTCCAGCCAGTTCGCATCGGTGTAAGGTTGCAAGAAGGCAAAATCTTCATTCAAATCAGCTAGCCAAGCAGATGCGTCGAGCTTGCCTGCGGACCAACTTTCAATGCTCGTCGGTTGCGTGGAGGTTGAAAAAACAAGTGCATAATGCATAGTGCATTCACCTGCCGCTAATGGCGGCACATTGGAGGTTGGAGTGTCAAACGCAGCGTATAACAACTTAGATAACCAAAAACTGCAAAAGTATATCATGATTGCCGGGCCAACCGCATCAGGTAAATCCCAACTTGCCATAGATATTGCACGTGCGCTTGATGGTGAAGTGGTAAACGCGGACTCAATGCAGCTATACTCAGATTTATCAATTCTGACTGCCCGCCCATCTGATAGAGATATGAAAGGTATCTCGCATCATCTATATGGAGTTCTTGATGGGGCTCAGCGAGCGTCCGTCGCAATTTGGTTGGGCTTAGCAGCAGAAGCAATGGCGGCAATTTGGGCGCGTGGGCGGATGCCAATTGTCATTGGTGGCACAGGTATGTATTTAGACGCGGCGATGAACGGAATTGCTCCAATCCCCGATGTACCAGTCAAAATCCATGATGCAGTAACCAACCTGTATCAGGACATTGGTGGAACTGCCTTTCGTCAAAAACTTGCGGCACTAGATCCACCGGTTGCTGCTCGGCTTGTTGATGGCGATCGTCAACGCTTAATCCGGGCAATGGGCGTTGTAACAGCAACGGGAACACCGCTTAGCAAATGGCAGGCAGGTGCGCATGAGGGTGCATTGGAGGGGAGGCCGATCAAGTTAGCAATACTACCGCCGCGAGAGGTCTTGTATAAACGCATTGATGATCGGTTTGATCTGATGCTGAAACGTAAGGTGCTTGATGAGGTGCATCGCCTCGCGAAACGTCAGCTTGATCCAACTCTTCCGCTGATGAAAGCGCTGGGTTTGTCAGCTTTAATATCGGTGCTCAAAGAGGATATTACACTGGAAGAGGCAGGCTATATCGGGAAGCGCGATAGTCGTCGTTATGCGAAACGACAAATGACGTGGCTACGAAATAATTATCATGCGCATATGATCATAAAAAAGAAATTATCGAAAAGTTTGATAGAAAATATCTTTTCACTTATTTGTTCAAATGGTTGACCCGCTGCTGAAAAGCTGGCAAAATAACTCCCTAAATCAGGTTTTTATCTGAAATTTGACAGAATTTTGGTTATATAAATTGGTTTGTTGCGTCAAAAGGACTACTTTTGTCGGTTTTGGACGGCTTGGTTGTATGGCTGAGCCGTAGTACTGACGTGCGGCAATTTAATTTTAGAATTTTACAGGAAATGAAACAATGGCGAAATCTGCCCTCTCAGGCTGCGAACAGGTAGTATCAGACAACGGAACTCTGGCCATGGCTGGCGCAGAAATCCTTTTAAAAGGTCTGGAAGATGAAAATGTGGAGGTTATCTTCGGATATCCTGGAGGTGCGGTATTGCCAATTTATGATGCACTTTTTAAAAACAACAAAATCCGACACATCCTCGTTCGCCACGAACAAGCAGCAGTGCATGCGGCTGAGGGCTATGCTCGATCAACTGGAAAGGTTGGTGTTGTTCTAGTGACATCTGGCCCCGGTGCAACGAATGCCGTTACTGGACTGACCGATGCGCTGATGGACTCAGTGCCGATCGTGTGTCTCACTGGTCAGGTCCCAACGCATCTAATCGGTAATGACGCGTTTCAGGAGGCGGACACAACCGGTATCACTCGTGCCTGTACAAAACACAATTATTTGGTCAAAGACGGTGGGATGCTGCAACAAACTTTGGCTGAGGCATTTCATGTTGCAAGGTCTGGCCGTCCTGGTCCGGTTCTAATCGATTTGCCAAAAGACATTCTGATGGGTGAATATAGCTACAATACACTGGCTGCCGCGGTGCCAGCCCAAAAGCGTTATGCCCCAGCAATCAGACCTGAAAAGGAAGTAATTAAAAAAGCTGTGGCTATGATGCAGCGGGCCGAAAGGCCAATTATCTATGGCGGAGGCGGGATTGTTAATTCAGGACCAAAAGCATCTGCGCTTTTGCAACAATTGGTGGATATGACTGGATGGCCAACAACCCTGACCTTGATGGGGCTAGGGGCGTTGCCCGCATCAGACAAACATTTCCTAGGCATGCTTGGTATGCACGGCACTTATGAGGCAAATTGGGCGATGCATGATTGTGATCTGATGTTGAATATCGGGGCGCGATTTGATGACCGCGTAACTGGCAGGATTAACGGATTTTCTCCAAAATCTGAAAAAATTCACATTGATATTGATCCTTCATCGGTAAACAAGAATGTAACTGTTGACCTTGGGATTATCGGTGATGCGAGCATCATTCTAGAAATGCTGATTGCCGAAATGAACGCGCAATCCTTCGTTCCACACAAGGCCTCGCTAACAAAATGGTGGAAACAGATCGAAAGCTGGCAAAACCTTGATTGCCTCGGGTTTGAACAGGGGGGCGACGTGATTAAGCCGCAGCATGCAATAAAAAGGTTATGCGAAATGACCCGTGACTATGATACCTATGTGACCACTGAGGTGGGTCAGCACCAGATGTGGGCGGCACAATATTATGACTTTGAAAAACCAAACCGTTGGATGACATCTGGTGGTCTTGGAACAATGGGCTATGGTTTGCCATCGGCCCTTGGTGTTCAGGTGGCGCACCCAAACTCGTTGGTGATCGATATTGCCGGTGAGGCATCATTCATGATGAACATGCAAGAATTATCCACACTGGCGCAATATAATTTGCCGGTGAAAATGTTTATTATTAATAATGAATGGATGGGAATGGTGCGGCAATGGCAGGAATTGATTCATGGTGGCCGTTATTCGGAATCCTACAGTGCATCGTTACCAAATTTTATCAAGCTGGCCGATACGTTCGGCATGGTGGGGCTGGTTGCGAAGAAGCCTGATGATCTCGATGGTGTCATTGCTGAAATGCTGGCAACACCGGGACCGGTGATTGCCGATATCTGTGTTGCCAAGGAAGAAAACTGCTTTCCAATGATTCCATCTGGTGCAGCGCATAATGAAATGCTTCTTGGGCCAGCAGATCAGGCTGTAAAGCCGATTTCTGAGGAAGGAATGGTGCTGGTATAGCGATAGGCTAGCCATTTAGGAGCTTTAGCAACATGAATAACAAAGACGGAATTGAACGCCATATCATTT
>CACEJY010000009.1 GCA_902559985.1 uncultured SAR116 cluster alpha proteobacterium
TCTCTATACTGTCAGGCTCCAGAGTGACATCGCCTTTATGCATTTTACGCGTCATAAGCTATTTTCATTCCTGATTTAATCATTATACCCCAAAAATCGTGCCTGTCCCGCTTCTATTTCTGCGTATTCTTTTAAGTTTGTCCCGCTTCATAAGCTTTTAAAATACGAGCCACCACAGGGTGACGAACCACATCCTCGCCCGAGAGATGAATAATACCAACACCCCTGATATTGTCCAAAAGCGTTACCGCTTCAGCAAGGCCTGATGGCTGAACTATTGGCAAATCAATCTGGCTTAAATCACCAGTTATCACCATGTGAGAATTGTGCCCAAGGCGGGTTAGCACCATTTTCATTTGCACCGGCGTAGTATTTTGTGCTTCGTCAATAATCACATGCGCCGAGGTCAGGGTCCGGCCACGCATGAAGGCCAATGGCGCAATCTCAATTTCACCACTTGCGAGCATACGATCAACCTTGTCAGCAGGCATCATATCATAAAGCGCATCATAAAGCGGGCGCAAATAAGGGTCGACCTTTTCCTTCATGTCGCCTGGCAGAAACCCAAGCCTTTCACCAGCCTCAACAGCTGGCCGAGACAGGATTATACGTTCAACCTCTCGCTTTTTCAGAGCTTCGACTGCGCGCGCAACGGCCATATAGGTTTTACCTGTTCCCGCGGGCCCAAGCCCAAAGACAACTTCATTATTGCGCAATAATCTCAAGTAATCATTCTGACCTTTGGTTTTGGCAACGATTTTCTTTTTCCAGGTTTCAAAAGACTCAGCCGCCAGAACAGCTTCACCATGATGCCCATTAACCGCCCATCTCAACGCATCATCAACCATGGATTGATCAATTCCATCCCAGCTGGTGTCACGACAAGTTTCAAGAATATGTTTATAAAGATTTTCAATGACAGTCCGAGCCGTTTTCGTGGCTTTTCCAGCGCCAGAAATTTTAATGCTGTTGCCGAATGAATCGAGTGTAACGTCAAGTGATTTTTCAATATGAGCAAGATGTTGGTTATGTTCGCCTGACAATAATGCAAGAATATCGTTATCCTCAAATTCTATCTGAATATTATTAACCTTTGCAATGTTCACACCGCCACCTTCAGGTTAACTATTTCGCCTTTCATGCTATTCTGGCGCGCGGATGACAGCCGGCAAGACACAATTTGACCAATATGATCCACTTCGCCAATGAAATTGACAGCCTGCATATAAGGGCTGCGACCGGCCATTTGCCCGACATGACCACCGGCGCGTTCAACCAGAACGTCAACCAGTTTACCTTCGGTATTTTTGTTAAACGCAAATTGCTGAGCATTTAGCAATTGTTGCAGGCTTTCAAGCCGTTCGGATTTGACCGACTCTGGCACCTGGTGTTCTGCATTGGCAGCCGGGGTTCCGGGGCGTGGGCTATATTTGAATGAATAGGCAGACGCATATCCAACTTTACTGACAAGCGCCAGCGTATCAGCAAAGTCTTGATCGCTTTCACCGGGAAAGCCAACGATGAAATCACCCGAAATGGCGATATCGGGACGAACGGCACGCAATTTATCAATTACTGCCATATAAATATCGCTTGTATGGCGGCGGTTCATTACCTGCAGAATATGGTTTGACCCCGACTGAATAGGCAAATGCAGATAAGGCATTAATTGTGGCACATTACCATGCGCCGCGATCAGTTCATCATCCATGTCCAGCGGATGCGATGTGGTGTAACGAATACGCTCTAGCCCGTCAATTTCGGCAAGCGCACGGATTAATCGGCCAAGGCTCCAAACCCCACCAGAACCACTGTCGCCATGATAAGCATTTACATTCTGTCCCAGCAAGGTCAATTCACGCGTACCACTGGCAATCAACTGTCTGGCCTCTTCAAGAACCGTTGTTGCGGGGCGTGAGAATTCAGAGCCACGTGTATAGGGCACAACACAAAAGGCACAGAACTTATCGCAGCCTTCCTGAACACTCAAAAACGCCGTTGGACCACGCGGCGCATGCTCTCCTGGCAGAAAATCAAACTTTACCTCTTCAGGAAAATCAGTATCGATAATCCGGTTGCGGCTTGACGGATCAATCTGACTCACCAATTCAGGCAGACGATGGTAAGTTTGCGGCCCAACGACAATATCAACCCAAGGGGCTCGTCGGGTAATTTCTGCACCCTCAGCCTGGGCCACACATCCAGCAACCGCAATAGTCATGTGTCGTCCTTGTTGGTCAGCAACCCGTTCTTTCAGCTGGCGCAATCGTCCAAGCTCGGAAAACACCTTTTCAGACGCTTTTTCACGAATATGACACGTATTTAAAATCACCATATCGGCCCCGTCAACCATATCGGTTGGCGCATAGCCAAGCGGGGCCAGAACATCAGTCATCCGGTCAGAATCATAAACATTCATCTGGCAACCATATGTTTTGATATAGAGTTTTTTAGTCAAGAGCGCTTTGTCACATTTCAGAAGTGCGAATCATTCACTTTCTTTTACCGCCTAGACCCAAAGATGGTCAAGAAAAAGCCTCAATCACTCAACCGCCTCATCATAATTGCGTCACAATCACCATCTGAACGTTTATAATAGGAAGGCCGGCGACCAAATTCAGCAAATCCGTGACGATGGTAAAGTGTCAGTGCTGACACATTATCAGCGGCTACTTCCAGCAGAGCGGTTTTCACATCTTGTGCATCAATATAGGCCAAAAAATGCCCAAGCAACCCCGCGCCGCGTCCGCATTTTTGATGATCTGAACTTACCGCAATCGACAAAATTTCCGCCTCATCCACAATTATCGTCGCAAGCAGATAGCCAACAAGATTGCTAGACATGTCCGGATTATTCGGCCTATACGCTGTGTTCGGAATATTTGTGTCATCGACAAATCCGCAAAAAGCCCGCATTTTCATTAAAGTTAACAAACGTCCACGATCCAGCGCCGTGTTGAATGTTTGTGCCTCAATCGCGGCAATGGAGGCACAATCATCTGTTCGTATGGCTCTTATCATGTCACGAGCTACTTTTTCTTTGGGCCCAGGTGTGGATCGGCAAGATATAGCGGGGTTAAGGGCGGAAAATCGCCAAGCATTATTTTTTCGGCAGCCACTGTTGCAATCATACCCGCATCAACAATCAGTACATCTTTCTTGTTTCCAAGAGAAACCGGCGTTGCGGCCAGCCCATTGGCAGCAAATGCCATCTTCGCAGCCAACCCTCCAAATCCTGCAAGCATTAGCCCATCTGCACAGATTGACTCTGGCACCAGAAATGGCAATTGGTCGATCTGAGCCTCAAAAATTGTACCTCGCGGCGTAATGTCACTAGCAAAAAGCTGCGCATAGACATTACCGCGGCGAGTGTCCGCAATACATAGAACTGGCAAGCCATTCAAAACCCCAGAAGAAAAAAAAGCCAGTGCCTCTAGTCCAGAAATACCAAGACCGATTATATCCTGAGCCAAACAAACGCCCTTGGCAGCTGCCAACGACACTCGGAGACCAGTAAATGATCCCGGCCCACACCCAGCTGCAACATGGCTAAGGCTGGAAAAACCCACCCCAACATCCGCCAATGTCCGTATTGCTAATGGCACCAATTCCGTTGCTTGACCAAAGGGCGCTTCAATTTTTTCCATCGCTAAAACAGTTCCATTCCCATAAACCGCGACAGACAACTGTTTCGTGCTGGCTTCAAATGCCAAAATGACTGGCGCCGTTCGGATAGTACTGGAACTTTTCAATTACATATTCCTCATTCTAGTTAGCGGTTATCGAGTTGCATTACACCATTAAAACACGTTAAAATAGATTGAGATATCATCGACTTATTAACCAGTAAAGTCTGATTTTTTTCATTTTTTGGTGGAAAATCTGCTATGTACATGAGGCCCATTTATAACTATTGCGATTTTCAAGGCAATCGTTGCTACCATCAGAAAAAGCCTCTGCTGTTGCAATTTTTGGCATGGCTTGGCCTGGGGGCTAGCGTATTTTTGTCATGCCTGGGACAGTCCCATGCAGCTGATCATGCCGCGGTTTTAATGTATCATCGTTTTGGAGAGGATAAATATCCAAGCACCAATATCCGCCTTGATCAATTTGATGCGCACCTTGAAAAACTGGCTAATGGCAATTACACGGTTTTACCATTAGCCAAAATAGTTCGCCATATACAAGATGGAACAGAGCTTCCTGATCGCACCGTAGCAATTACAATTGATGATGCTTATTTATCTGTTTTTACCGAAGCATGGCCGAGGCTGAAAGCAAAAGGCTTTCCATTTACCGTCTTTGTGGCCACCGATCCATTAGATAACGGGCATCCAAACTATATGAGTTGGGACCAACTTCGCCAGTTGCAGGCAAGTGGAATTGGCATTGGCAGCCAAACCAAAACCCACCCTCATATGCACCAGATTAGTCCTGCCGAAATAGATGCAGAATTATCTACCTCTAACCAACGATTTCTGAATGAGCTTGGGCTGCGACCAACGTTATTCGCCTATCCTTACGGTGAGTATAATCTCGCAGTCATTGAACGTGTAAAAGCGGCCGGATTTATTGCCGCGTTTGGCCAGAATTCAGGCATTACGCATGGATTTGATGGATTTTTCGAATTGCCACGCTTTGCCTTTAATGAGCAATATGGCGGAATGGATAGACTTACACTAGCAATTGATGGATTGCCCCTAAAGGTCAATCAGATTATACCAGCTGACGTATTGATAAACACAAACCCACCTGCCCTAGGCTTTACCCTCGCTCAAGAAATTGCTACTAACAGGCAATTACGTTGTTTCAATTCAACCTATGGCAAGCTAAGTGTAGATCGCATTGGCCCTCGCGCCGAAGTGCGCTTTCCAGGAGCTTTGCCATCTGGACGGGCGAGGGTCAATTGCACGATGCCTGGCCCAGATGGTCGGTGGCGTTGGTTTGGTAAACAGTTCCTTGTCCCATGATTAGCTTTTATATCTATTAAAAGGAACTTCTTGGTAAGTTTTATTGGGTAAAAATTAATACAAGTAAGCAAGCGCATAGCGGCCAAACTGATTTGTACGGATCAAATTTTCTAGCTTAGTCACATAGACAGGGCCTATTTCTGCATAGCGATCAAGGTGTTTGACTAGAGCTTTTGTCTTTTTCTCCTTTGGCCCATCATGAAGCGCGGCTCGGGCATTTCTGAAATTCTCATAATAAGGATGTGTATTTAAATTGTGAATGTAAGCACGAACCGAACCAGATAATGTTCCAAAACTGCGGACTACCGCCCGATCGTTAGTTGGAGTCAGGGGTCTCAATCCGGCATCATCACGCCATGCCCATTGTCCAAAAAGTGCATTCCCCTTGATGGCAAAACGCGACGTCCCCCATCCAGACTCGATAGCTGCCTGCGCCAGTGCAATTGGCACTGGTATCACATCAGCTCTCCTTAGCAATTGTCTAGTTAACGCGTTATTGTCCTGATCAGTGATTTTTATGTCATAAAGGTATGCCCATTTCTCTAGGTCGGCACGATCATCATTCTGATTGGAACGTCTAATGGCATCACGGCGCCGCAGAATTTCTTCATTTCCTGCCAAAATAAGCGGTAAGGCAATTTTTAAGAACGAAGCTTTTTGAGCGGATCCAGATAATGATTGATGTGAGGGTGGAATTTGCCTAACAAATGTCCGGGAAACCATCAACGGGGTAACCCTGACAGCTTGCATGGCTGGTTTTGAGTCGACACCTTCGGTTTTTGAGCCTTTAAAATTTTTGAGAGGCTTTACCGGTGTAACAGGCTTGGATAATTGCGCGATATCACCGACGACCGCATCATCAGAACTGGTAATTTCACTCATTTTTTCGGCGATATCCGTTACATCTATTTGCTCTTTTGGGCCCCCACCATCGAGATCGGGACGAAGACCTGTTCCGATCATTTCCGGGCTTTTTGAAAGCTCAACCGTTTTTTTGGGGACTGGTGTGGAAGGCTCAAAAGACGTCATTGAAGGGGCGCTGCTATCAGTCGTGCCACCACGAGGCTCAACCACCATAGACTGCTGCACAAAAAATTTTGGGGGAGAGAGGTCAAAAAGGCCCGGGCCGATAAAACCAGCGCATGCCATGCCAGCAGCAATCATGGAGATCTTTTGGTTGGTAAACCAATTGGAAATCGACGATATCACGCATTAAGCCTTTAAAAATCTACAGCGAAAACTAACTCAAACCTACGTTAGTGGGTCACAATTCAGCTTTACATTTCTGCAGCACGAACTTCTCGCACTTCAGGAATGTAATGACGTAGCATGTTTTCAATGCCCATTTTCAAAGTTGCAGTGGAACTCGGACAGCCCTGGCAAGCTCCGCGCATTTCCAGCGTCACAATGCCATCGTCAAAGCCTTGAAATACAATGTCCCCACCATCCATGGCGACCGCGGGGCGCACGCGTGAGTCCAAAAGCTGTTTGATTTGCTGAACTGTATCACTATCACTCCCTTTGGCGTGTGGATCAGCAATCTCAACATCATTTTCCACCACAGGTAAACCGGATGCGTAGTGCTCCATTATTCCAGCAAGAATAGCCGGCTTCAGAGCAAACCAATCAAGTGTTTCCTTCTTGGTAACAGCCACAAAATCGCCACCAAGAAAAACCGCGGTTACACCATCAATTTGAAATAAGCGGCGTGCCAGTGGTGATTTATTAGACCCTTCAATATCGGCAAAGTCTGCAGTTCCCTGTGTCATTACTGGAACGCCAGGAATAAATTTTAATGTTGCCGGGTTCGGCGTATCCTGTGTTTGAATAAACATTTAATCAGCCCCTCTCATTACAACCGGTTAATCATCAATTGGGCGGTCCGTGGACCAGTATATACTCAGAAGATATAAAAGTCTTCACTACATGATTTTGCCACGTCAATTAACGTATTGGCATGCAACACACCGCGGTTATATTCAAACGATATGGACTTTTACACAAAAATACTCAACCCATCGTTGTGTCTAGTGTCGCATATCTACGCTAAGCCGGCTAGTGACCTAACAATTGCTTTGACCTAATGGTCCGTGCTTTTTCCCAAAAATCCAATAACATCATGCACCTGAGCAAGGAGTGGGCGAGCGATTGCCGTAGCCCGATCAGCCCCCTTAGCAAGAACAGCATCAATATCACCCGGATTTTTCAGAAGACGGCGCATTTCATCTCCTATTGGGGATAATCTCGCAACCGCCAAATCCGCAAGCATGGGTTTGAATTCACCAAAGCCACGTCCACCAAATTCTGCAAGCACATTTTCAGTACTGCAATCAGCGAGGGCGGCATAAATACCAACCAAATTTGCGGCCTCGGGCCGACTAGAAAGAGCAACAACCTCCGATGGCAATGCATCAGAGTCAGTTTTTGCCTTACGGATTTTCTGCAAAATTAGATCCGCGTCGTCAGTCATATTAATACGTGAATTATCCGACACGTCAGACTTACTCATTTTAGCAGCGCCATCACGAAGACTCATCACCCGTGTTGCGGTACCAAAGATTTGTGGGTTGGGAAGCGGAAAAACATCCCGGCCATATATTGAATTAAAGGCCTGTGCAATATCACGAGTCAGTTCAAGGTGTTGTTTCTGATCTTCGCCAACGGGAACATGTGTTGCCCGATAGCACAGAATATCCGCCGCCATAAGTGTTGGATAAGCATAAAGGCCCACAGATGCATTTTCGCGATTCTTTCCTGCCTTTTCCTTAAATTGTGTCATCCGGTTCAGCCAACCAAGCCGCGTCACACAATTAAAAATCCATGCCAATTCAGCATGTTGCGGCACACAAGACTGGTTAAACAGAATTGATTGGTCAGTGGAAATGCCTGCCGCAATTAGGCAAGCCGCAACTTCACGGGTGCTTTTTTGCAATTGGAGAGGGTCTTGATGCACGGTGATAGCGTGCAAATCAACAACACAATAGATCGACTCAAAATCATTTTGTAAGGATACCCAATTGCGAATGGCGCCAAGGTAATTGCCAAGATGCAAATTACCAGTTGGCTGAATGCCCGAAAAAATACGACCTTTCCCTGCCGGAGCCTGTTCGGTTGAATTACCCATTGATCCTATCCGTCATGACGTTTTGATATATTAGGCATTACAATACCCTCTAGCCAGACTTATCACCTTTTTGCAGGGCGACGGTCAAGTCTTTCAGTGCCGCCACCGGCGCACAAGACCTACAGGTATCGCTTTGAAAAAGACAGCCGCAGCAAGAAAGACAGAACCGCCAAAAATTACTTGACCGGCTAGCCAGAGCGCTGCCGGCATAAAATGCCGTAAACCAGAACCAAAATTCGCAAAAACAAATAACACAATCGCCATTATCATTGTTGCCAGGAAAATACGCCCCATCATACCGATGCAACCCCCACCAAGGCGATGACGCCGACTTAGCAAAACAGCCATCACCGTGCCCGCTATTAACCCTGAAAGGCTTGTTGCCAAAGCCAAGCCAACATGACCAAACAACGGCATTAAAATAAGAGATCCGGTGATATTGATCACAATTGTCATAATTGAAATTTTCAGCACTGTACCGGGCTGTCCCGCCGCGTAAAATGCCGGTTGAAGGATCTTCACCAGTACAAAACCAGGCAACCCAACGGCATAAGCTGACAATGCCTTCGCCGCCATCACCGAATCATCAGTGGTAAATGCGCCATAAACAAACAAACCGTCGATGATAGGACCGGCCAAAATAATCAAACTAATTATCGCTGGCACAACAAAAAACCCGGCAAAAATAATCGCTTCATCCAATGCTTTTATAAAACAAGCCCTTTGATCGTCCGCTTCAGCTGTTGACAAACGCGGCAACAGAGCCGTGCCAATTGCAATGCCAACAATACCCAAGGGTAGTTGCGCCACCCGGTCGGCATAATAAAGCCAAGAAATTGCGCCCACCGGCAACAGGGACGCCAAAATCAAGTCAACCAAAAGATTGAGTTGCATCCCACAAGCACCAAGGGCCGATGGTATGAAGTTACGCCACATAGCTCTTCCAGCATTTGAAAGATGTGGCCATTGCAATTTTGGCAATGCCGAAAGGCGACGCAAAACAAAAAAGAGGAACGCCAATTGCAACAGGCCTGCCAACAGCAACCCAATGGCTATTGGCAAGGCTTGGAAAACACCGAGATCAACTGCAAAAAGTGGAATCGAAATCGCACCTGCAATAAAACATAGGTTAGCCACAATAGGCGCCGCCGCACCAGCCATGAAACGATCATGCGCATTGGCAATAGCAATCCATAATGCAACTACGGAAATCATAGGAAGATAGGGCATCGTCACCCGCCCTAGATCTATGGCAGCGGCAAGACGGTCAGGTGTCGCTGCAAAACCAGGTGCAAGCACCAAAAGGATCTGCGGCATAAAAATTTCAGCTAGAGTGACAATGCCAAACAGCACAAGAATCAGTATGATCTGCGCTTCGGCAGCAAGTCCAATAGCCGCCTCACGCCCTTCCGCTGTTCGCAGCTTGGCAAAGCTAGGCAAAAACGCATTGGTCATCGCCCCTTCAGCAGTTAGGCGCCGGAACATATTGGGTAGCTTCAACGCCACAAGAAAGGCATCTGCGGCAGGGCCCGCGCCTAGAAAGCTCGCAAACGCAATGTCACGAATAAATCCAACAACACGGCTAACCGCAGTCAGACTGCCAATTTGCCAAAATGCGTTACCAAGCGATAGGCCTTTTCTTGGTTTTGCCTTATCTGGTGCACCAGTCATACCACCGCCTCGTCCGTATCAATAAAAATTTCCAGCAGCCGATTGCGGATGGTTTGTTGCCTCACTTCACTCTGGATTTGCAGGCCAAAAATATCTTTTACATAAAACACATCAACAACCCGTTCACCATAGGTTGAGACCGTTGCCGTTTGTATTTGCAAGCCAAGATCAGCAAGAGATTGGGTAATCTTATGAAGCAGCCCCGGAAAATCGCGACCATTCACCTCGATCACGCTGTGGGTTTTACTGATTTTGTTGGATAGAAGCACGCGCGATGGCACCGGCAGTTGCCTCACTCTCAGTGGAATTTGCCGCCAACGGTCTTTTAGCAATTTTTCTAACTTAATAGCGCCAGTAAGCGATTGTTCAAGCGTTTTGTGGATTCGCGCCAGTTCACTTACATCTTCTATCGCCTGATTGTTTATATCCTGCAAAAAGAAAACATCCAACACCGTGCCATCATGACATGTGGTGATGCGTGCCCCAACAATATTAGCACCTGCCGCAGCAACCGCACCGGCGATGCGCGAGAACAGACCGGGATCATCAACCGTTAAAACGGTTAACTCGGTCATACGACGCTCTCGGTCTGGCTGAAAATCAATCAATAACGGTACGTCGAGCTTGGCAAACTTTTTACAAAGCTGTGCATGGCGGACATGACTATCACAATCAAAACCAGTCCAATAAGTAACCGGCATATTCGCTGCATGAGCAGCAAAACTCGGCTCATTCCAGTCAGCTAATTTTTCTTGAGCCTCAAGGCGGGACTCCTCAGCATTGCCAAGGGAAATAACAGCAGGATCAGCACCCCTTAACACCGCATCACACCGATGATAGAGTTCGCGCATTAGCGCAGCCTTCCAACCATTCCAAACATTAGGTCCAACCGCCCGAATATCCGCAACCGTCAAAACAAGTAATAGTTTTAACCGTTCCGGTGACTGCACAATTGCAACAAAATCAGTAATCGTTTGTGGGTCATTCAAATCATAGCGGAAAGCAATTTTGCTCATCAACAGGTGATGCAATACCAGCCAGCTAACCGTTTCAGTTTCTTCTGAGGTTAGGCCCAGTCGCGGGCAAACGGCCAAAGCCACCTCAGCTCCAAGCTTTGAATGATCACCTCCTCGCCCTTTGGCAATGTCATGCAGCAGCGTTGCGACATAAAGCGCTCGCCTTGATGCGATTTCTGGCATCACCTCTGTAGCAACGGGTACAGTCTCGCGAAGCTTCCCACTTTCAATATCATGTAAAATGCCAATGGCTTTCAATGTATGCTCATCAACGGTGTAGCTGTGATACATATCAAATTGCATCATCGCGACAATCCAGCCAAAATCAGGCAAAAATCGGCCAAAAACACCACTTTCATTCATAAGACGCAAAACCCGTTCAGGGTTTTTTCGTGATGTAAGAATATCAAGAAACTGCCGATTAGTGTGAGCATCATTACGTGTTGTTGCATCCAGCGTTGATAATGAGCGTGTAACCTGTTGCAAAGTGTTTGGGTGAACATCAGCATCATGGCTATGTGCAATGGAAAATAATTCGATCAAACGCGCAGGCGAGTCCCGAAACAAAAAATTATCCAACAGGCGGACCCGGCCACTTTCAATTCTAAAAGCGTCAAGAACATGTGTGCGCAGAAAGTCCGGCCGCCAAACTTTTAGGCTTTTGCGGAAATCTGTTTCCATTGCTGCACAGAAAATTCGAGTTAAATTACCAACATTCCGCACCGCCAGATAATAACGTTTCATAAACCGCTCAACGCCACGCATCCCACCTCGGTCAGCAAAACCAAGTCGGGGCGCGATCGTCATTTGTGCCTCAAAGTCCAACCGTTCTTCAGCACGTCCCGCCTGCAAATGAAGATGGCAGCGGACAGTCCACAAAAACCGTTGCGCCAAGGCAAATTTTCGTGCTTCACCATCGCGCAGCACACCTTGTTTCACAATATCAAAAATGCTGTTGGCTCGATAAGCATATTTTGCAATCCAGAACAAACTGTGGAGATCACGAAGTCCACCCTTGCCATCTTTAACATTTGGCTCAACAACATAACGCGTATCACCAAAACGTTTATGACGAACATCCCGCTCAGCAAGTTTTTCTTCAACAAAGACAAGGGGCTTCTGCTTGCCAATTTCGTTCTGTACGGCACGGGCCAATTCGGTCCAAAGCAGCTTATCACCCGCCACATACCGCATTTCCAGTAGACTGGTCAACACCGTCTGATTGTCACGAGCAGCAGCAATTGATTCGGAAATACTACGGGTAGAGTGACCAATCTTTAATCCCAAATCCCAAAGAATATAAAACATAAATTCAATAAACTTTGTGTGCGCAGCAGAGGTGGTTTTTGGCATCAGAATCATTATATCAATGTCGGAATAGGGCGCCATTTCACCACGACCATATCCGCCAACCGCAATAACTGCCACATCATCCCCACCGCAGCAATATTTTCGGGCTTCGGCATAAAGCGTTTGCAACAAAATATCGATTGTCCAAGCATACATGCCAACATAGATCGCACCATCGTTATTGTCATGAAATGCATGCTCCAATCCTGCTTTGGCTGCATCAAGATGGCTCCGAAGGCAGGTTAAAAGATGGGTACGGTTTGACGGGCCACGTTTCCTGGCATGCGTCTCAAGCTCTGCCTCAATAATCTTGCGATCAAGCGGAGCATGCTGGCCAGCCATTGCCCCCTGCAAAGGTTGCAGCCAGCGGTGCCACGCCATCGTATCTGCTGGATCTAACCCTGGTTTGATTGCGTTATACATTTGTGTCATTTTTCTTGCTAGATAACAGAGCTTTTTGGGGGCGCAGTGCCTTTAGCCGATAAATTTCATCCAAGGCCTCACGCGGGGTCAGACCGTCAGGCTCAAGCGCATCAAGCGCGGCCGCAATATCATCTTCGACTATCATGGTATTTTTTGCCTGTTGATGAAAATCAAAAAGGGGAAGTTGACCTGCCATCATTCCGGTATCAACTGCCCCGTGTTGACCAGCTTCAAGTTCATCTAGAACCTGTTCTGCACGGCCAAGAACAACAGCTGGTAGGCCAGCAAGACGAGCCACATGAACACCATAAGACCGATCTGCCGCTCCGCTAAAAACCTGGTGCAAAAAGACAATTGATCCCTGCCATTCACGAACCTGAATCGCGTGACAGCGCAGGTGTGCCAAAGTTTTCTGCAAATGCGTCAATTCATGATAATGTGTTGCAAATAACGTCCGACATGTGCTGACATTATGCAAATATTCAAGCGTTGACCAGGCAATCGCCAAACCATCATAAGTTGCCGTTCCGCGCCCAATTTCATCCAGAATAACCAATGACCGATTAGTTGCTCGGTTCAAAATAGCCGCTGTTTCCACCATCTCAACCATAAAAGTTGACCGGCCGCGGGCAATATCATCAGCAGCACCAACACGGCTGAACAAACGATCAACAAGGCCAATTATAGCGCTTTCTGCCGGTACATAAAGGCCCGCCTGTGCCATGATGGCAATATGAGCATTCTGCCGCAGGAAGGTTGATTTCCCTGCCATATTTGGACCGGTCAATAGCCAAAGATAACCATCATCCAGATCGCAATCATTCGCAATAAACGGGGTTTGTGAATCCAGCATTTGCTCAATCACCGGATGCCGGCCCTTAGTTATTTTAAAAACAGGTTCATTTCGTATTTGGGGCCGGCAATAATGATTAGTGGAGGCAAGTTGGGCTGATGCAGCGGCAACATCAATTTCAGCAAGCGCCCGGGCCGAGTCCCCCAATTTCGATGCCAATGCTAGAACCGCACTCCGCAACAGAGTGAATATTTCCAGCTCTAGAGCCAGCGCACGGTCGGCAGCGCTGGCCATATCGCGCTCCATATCGGCAAGTTCTGTTGTAGTAAATCGGACTGCCTGCGCTGTTGTTTGTCGGTGAATAAAAGTCTCATGGTTCATCAATTTCGATGCATGGGTGGTCCTCACATCAATATGATAGCCGAGAACATTATTATGTTTAATTTTTAGCGATTGAATCCCGGTTTCCTTGGCATACCGGATCTGCAATGCCGCAATCAGGCGACGGCTTTCATCTCGGAGATCGCGTAAATCATCAAGGGCCTTATCATAGCCCTGCCGCACAAAACCACCATCACGTGCTAAAAGGGGTAATTCTTCACCCAGAGCAGGTGCCACTTCATCGAATAACGGCACGGGCAAGAGCATCGTTTGAAGACAGGCTGGCAATGATTGCGGCACCGCCAAACTGCTGACCCCCTTGTTTACCGCATCGGTAATATAGCCAGCAATCCGACTAGCTCCTTTTAAGCCATTTACAATAGATGCGAGGTCGCGAGGACCACCATGGCCCAGTGATAATCTGGATAGAGCCCGCTCACTATCTGGATGGACACGAAGCTGTGCCCGCACCTCTTCGCGGCAACCTGTTCCTGCAATAAACCAGCTAACCAAATCTAGCCGCGAATTAATTGCATCAACGTCAAAAAGCGGTGCTGCCAGGCGCTCACCAAGTAAGCGTCCACCGGCGGCTGTGAGGGTATAGTCAACCGCATGCAGTAAGCTACCTCGACGTTCACCGGCTAAAGTGCGCGATAGTTCGAGCGACCGGCGTGTTGCTGGATCAATTTCCATGTAGTTAGAATGATTCACTGCGATCAGCGGTAAAAGCCTCGGCATATTACCAACCTGCGTTGCCTCTATATACCCAAGAAGCGCACCAGCCGCGGAAAGCATAGGCCGACTGAAATTGCCAAGCCCATCAAGGCTTACCATCTGATAAAACAACTCCAATGCCTGGCGTGCGCGGGTTGAGTCAAACATTGATGCCGCCTGTTCTGTGTGACAAATCTGATTATCGGTAATCCAATCTGGAAGATCATAATCATGCGGGTAGATCAGTTCTGCCGGATCAAGCCGGGCGATCATTGTTTCTAGACCATCATCGGCAATTTCCTGCACCAGGAAATCGCCAGTGGACATGTCCGCCCAGGCGATAGCGATCTGTGATTCTGCACGGCCAAGGGCAACTAGGTAATTATGTGCCCGTGCGGGCAACAACCCATCCTCAATCACGGTGCCGGGTGTGAGGATACGCACAACTTCGCGTTTTAGTGGGCCTTTTCCACCACGTTGTTTTTGTTTTTGTGGGTCTTCGATCTGTTCACAAATCGCCACCTTGTGGCCAGCTCGGATTAGACGAGACAAATATCCATCAACAGAATGTGCTGGCACGCCACACATAGGCACATCAAGGCCATCTTTGCTTCCCCGCTTTGTTAGGGTAATGCCGAGCAAAGATGCGGCGATTTCCGCATCTTTTAAAAACATCTCGTAAAAATCACCCATGCGGTAAAAAAGCAACGAATCAGGGTGCAAATCTTTAACGCGCAGATATTGCGCCATCATTGGGGTCGGCGCTTTTACTTTTGTCTCATTTGTTGTAGAAGGTGTAGACTTCATAGTGTTTTGACATTGCCCCAACTTAGTGTCTAGAACAAGGTCCAACAGGGTTTGTAATTCCAAACGACAAATTATTCTCTTGTTGTTTGAAACAAAATATTTAACTTAGCCAGAATGGCTGATTCTTACCATCAAAAAAAGTATTTGAAACATGACAAATAAAGACAAGATGCTTGACGCTGAGGCTTTGGCATTTCACGCAAATGATCGCCCGGGAAAATTTCAAATTGCCGCCACAAAACCGCTCACCAGTCAACATGATTTATCATTGGCCTATTCACCCGGTGTTGCTGCACCCTGCCTTAAGATCGCTAACGATACCAACACCGCGTATGACTACACAAACAAAGGCAATCAAATTGCTGTAATCTCGAACGGAACAGCAGTTCTTGGCCTTGGTGATATCGGTGCTGCGGCAGCTAAACCCGTGATGGAAGGAAAAGCCGTCCTATTTAAAAAATTTGCCGATATTGACGGCATTGACCTTGAATTGAATACTACTGATACTGACGCGTTTGTGAATGCCGTAGAATTAATGACCCCAACCTTTGGCGGCATTAATCTTGAAGACATTAAAGCACCCGAATGTTTTGTCATCGAACAGCAGCTTCGCGACAAACTGGATATTCCAGTTTTTCACGATGATCAGCATGGCACCGCAATCATTACTGCCGCTGGCCTGATCAATGCCCTTCATCTGACCGGCCGAGAAATGAAATCGATTAAAGTGGTTGGCAATGGGGCTGGTGCTGCATCGATAGCGTGTGTTGAATTGCTAAAAACCATGGGGGTTCCAAATAAAAACATTATTATATGTGATCGCGCCGGACCCATTTACAAAGGCCGCAAAGATTCAATGAACCAGTGGAAGTCAGCCCATGCGGCAGAGACTGATGCCCGAACTTTGGAGGATGCTTTAGTTGGGGCAGATGTGTTTCTTGGCCTGTCATCAGGCGGTGTCATGACGAAAAAAATGGTCAAAAAGATGGCTTCTCGGCCAATCATTTTCGCGATGGCCAATCCGGTTCCAGAAATCTGGCCAGACGAAGCCAAGGAAGTGCGCCCTGATGCGATCATTGCAACCGGCCGGTCAGACTTTCCAAATCAGGTCAATAATGTCCTTGGTTTTCCATATATTTTTCGTGGGGCCTTGGATGTGCGGGCCAGCAAAATTACCGAAAACATGAAAATTGCCGCGGCCAATGCGCTTGCCATGCTGGCACGTGAAGACGTGCCTGATGCAGTGGCTGATGCCTATGGCGGTCAAATGTTGGTTTATGGTGAAAACTACATAATCCCGACACCGTTTGACCCAAGGCTGATTGTTGCTGTTTCATCTGCCGTTGCTAAAGCCGCTATAGCAGATGGTGTGGCGCGTAAACCAATTGCCGATTTGGATGAATATCGCCGCCTACTATCAGCTCGCCTTGACCCAACAGCAGGGGCATTACAATCAATTTTTGAACGTGTCAGCACGAATAAGAAACGTATCGTCTTTGCTGAAGGTGAGGAAGAGCGGGTGATCCGAGCAGCGCTTGCTTTTCGCAATGCCGGCTATGGTGCCCCTATTCTTCTTGGACGAGAGCATCGAGTTAAAGAGACAATTGACCGACTGGGCCTTGATGGAGCTGAAGATTTACCCATCACTAATGCCAAAATATCTGAACATTTAACAGAATATACTGATTTACTATATAGTAAGCTGCAACGCCGCGGATCACTTTATCGCGATTGCCAGAGAATGGTAAATCTTGATCGAAATGTATTTGCCGCCTGTATGGTCAGCTGCGGTCACGCTGATGCATTGGTAACAGGTGTTACCCGGGCCTTTCAACCAACATTACAACATATTCGCCGGGTCATTGATGTTGCCAAAGGGAGCAAATTCATGACTACATCGATGATTATCTCGCGTGGACGCACTGTCTTTGTTGGTGATGTTGCAGTAACCGAGCGGCCTGATGGTGAAGAAATGGCTGATATCGCTATAGCGATGGCCGCCAAAGCCCGCCAGATGGGACATACTCCGCGGGTTGCCATCCTGTCATTCACTAATTTTGGCGACCCCGAATCACGCACTAGCGTAGAGGCAAGACGGGCTGTGGAAATTTTGCAAGATCGTGATGTTGGCTTTGAATTTGACGGGGAAATGACTGCTGATATTGCGCTTGATTTTGATCTAATGAAGGCGCGATACCCGTTCTGTAACTTGACGGGTCCAGCTAATATTCTGGTGATGCCGGGTCTGCATGCAGCTAATATTTCCTTTAAGCTTGTTCATCAGCTTGGCAATGTCTCTGTTGTTGGCCCGATGATGATTGGCGGTGAACAAGCATTCCAGATTGTCCAGATGGGAGCCTCTGTCAGCGACATTGTGCAAACAGCCGTTCTTGCCGCCCATGACGCCATCAGCTAGTCAATATTGCGAAAGAGCTGATCTACCATTTTGCCAGCGGGCTAATTGGCCATTACAACTTTGCCGAAAGTTCTTTCAGATTTGTTTTTGGCCGTGCGCCAATATGCGATATAGCCTCACCAGCGGCAAGGCTAGCAAGGCGACCGGCCTGCAGAAGATCAAATCCGTTTGTGCGCCCAAACAGATAGCCAGCAGCAAACAAATCACCCGCACCTGTTGTATCAATCACTGTCCCTTGTGGCATTGCCGGAATTTCATAAGAGTTCTCTTTGGCGCCAACAAATGCACCTTTTGGGCCGCGTGTAACGACCACCTCGTCGATCGTGCCCAACAAAACAGAAACTGCATTATTGACTTCGCATTGATAGAGGCTGGCTACTTCCTCTTCATTGCCAAACAGAATAGACACATGATTGGCTGTAAAATCACGCAATGCAGCACGGTGCCGTTCAGCACACCATGGATCAGATAATGACAAAGCCACCTTGGCGCCATGAAGGTGCGCAAGCCGAGCAGCTTCATTAAAAATGGCAGGTCCATTTAGAGCATCGAACAAATAGCCTTCCAGATAAATGACTTTTGCCGCCTCCGCATTAGCCGATTTAAGGTCTGCCGCTTCAAATTCAACACTAGCACCAAGGCATGTATTCATCGAGCGTGCCGCATCAGGGGTTACCAAGATAATTGACGATGCGGTTGGCGAACCGCTACGGGCAGGCGGGCTATCAAAACCGACACCGGCAGCAATAATGTCATGGCGAAAAGAAACTCCAAGATCATCATCATGGACTCTGCCAACAAAATTAGCCGTTCCGCCAAAATTCACAACGCCAACTGCCGTATTCGCCGCGGAACCGCCTGATATTAAATGCGGCTTCGCCACTGCGCTGAGTGCTACATAAAGCCGCGCCGATGCCGCGGGATCAAGAAGGGTCATTACTCCTTTGTCAATTTTATTAGCGGCTAGAAAGTTATCATCACATTGAACAAAAATATCAACGATAGCATTACCGACTGCTAACACATCAATATGGTGTAAAGTCATTATTGGTTCCTCGCAAAATAATAGGGTGCCGCGCGCCTTCGCGTGAATATAGGCGAGGGACACTATGTATGACAGATTAAAATAAAAAAGAGTTCGTGCATTAAACGCTATTTTCCGGTAGACCAAAATACCTCACTTTGGTCAACTTTGGTGCATAAATATGGGTAACTGTCTTTTCTTTATACTCTCATGTGCCGCGCTTCTAATCGCCTGTCAACCGGTCACACCGATACCCATAAAAACCAAATCACCCAGCCCAAATCTGAAGATAAATGATGCCGCGCCAATACCAAATGCTTCAATGGCGCCATCTGTACCTCAAGAGCCACCCGTGCCATCGGTGCCTGCCGAAACATTGTCATCAGATCCCGTTGATCAAAATGACAATCAAACCGAAATTGATCTTGCTATTAGCGATGTGACTAAAAACATTGAAACACAAGTGAATTCGGCAAAATCATCGCCCAAAATCACACCAAAAGCGGTGGCTATACCCAAAACCTTTGATCCAACGAAAATTATCAGCTTTGGGAAGCCGAGTCTCGTTCATAATCTTGGCATGGCAAATATGGTTCGCAAAGAAGGCCCGATCGAAATCTGGCAATATCAGTTTGCAAGCTGTGTTGTTGATTTCTTTTTCTATCCAATTAGTGAGGGCTCGTCACAACTAATTTTGAAATCTTGGGATATGCGAAGCGCGATCGTGGGGGATAGTCTTGATCGGGGTAGCTGCCATGATGAAATGAATCTATATCATCAGAAATTTTAATCGATTTCTTAGAGTCGGGCGTTAAAATTTTCTAAACTGTCTTTGCATTAAACAGACATAAGTCTGAAATCACACAATCAACACATATCGGTTTTCTTGCTTTACAGATATATCGGCCATGCAAAATCATCCAATGGTGCGCACCTTTCTTCCAACGGTTCGGCACCCTTCGCAAAAGTTCCTTCTCAACAGCATAAGGTGTTTCACCCGGCGCAATACCGGTGCGGTTGCCAAGGCGAAAAATATGAGTATCGACGGCGATTGTTGGCTCACCAAATGCTTCGTTAAGAACCACATTTGCAGTTTTTCGACCAACGCCAGGCAAAGCTTCCAATGCAGCACGGTCTTTTGGAACTTCACCACCATAGACTTCAATCAGAATTTTCGACAGAGCAAGCACATTCTTGGCCTTTGTGTTGAATAAACCAATGGTGCGGATATGATGGCGTATGGTCTCGAGACCAATTGCCACCATCTTTGAAGGCGTATTAGCCACCGCAAAAAGCCCTTTTGTTGCTTTATTGACCCCAACATCGGTTGCCTGAGCCGATAACACAACAGCGACTAGGAGAGTGAATGGGCTGGTAAAATCGAGTTCAGTTTGAGGATCTGGCTGGCGCAGCGATAATCGTTCAAAACAAGCATCGACTGCATCGAGCTTCATTTTTTTTGACATAATCAGCCTTTCAGCACATCCGTCATATCGTAAAATCCATAAGTGGCAGTCGCAGCGAATCGTGCTGCACGAATGGCCCCGCGTGCAAAAATGGCCCGATCTGTTGCTCGATGTGAAATTTCTACACGCTCAGACTCGCCATAGAAAATCACCGAGTGCTCGCCCACAACATCCCCGCCACGTAACACAGCAAATCCAATATCACCTTGCTTGCGTGCACCAGTTTGGCCCTTGCGCACCATGTCGGCAACCCCATCAAGTGCTACACCCCGGCCCTTTGCCGCCGCCTTGCCAAGTGCCAAAGCCGTTCCGGATGGCGCATCAACCTTATGATGATGATGCGTTTCAAGAATTTCGATATCCCATCCTTGAGTAAGCTTGGCAGCAACCTCCTCTACAAGCTGAGTTAATAAAGTCACACCAACCGATGTATTTGCACAATAAATAACAGTATTGCCCTTTGTTGTTGCGACGAGTTCGGTCTCATCATCGACACTTAAGCCAGTTGTACCAATAACCATTGCAGTCTCATGTACCTCAGCCAATTTTGCATGATGAAGACTGGCAGCTGGGCTGGTAAAATCAATCACCACATCAGCCGAACCAAACAATGTTTCTGGCTCACTGCCAATCATCACTCCATTGGCCCCAGTCTTCGCCACCTCGCCAGCATCATGTCCAATAAAAGGGCTATCTGGCTGATCGGTTGCTGCAACAAGTTCTAGGTCAGGCGCAGCCGCGATTTCGCGGATCAACAAACCACCCATACGGCCAGCGCTGCCCGGAATTGCAATTTTTATCATGCTGGTGCCTTCCTTTTAAACCATTGTGCAATGGCGAGTAATAATTGCCTATTTCGTCCATACACTTTTTTTTCCGCGTTACATTATAGGCACTATCAATCGCCACTTGCCAGCATATAAGTGTCAGCCAAATTTTTACAATACCGGTAATTAGTCTTCAAAATTTTTTAGGGTTAATAGTGCGTTTATTAGCAATCACCCGTGCCTAGGGACTGGCAAAGCGGATGAAACTAGCTATCAGCCCATATCCGTTTCACACGTTCGAGAAAGCCTGACGATTCAGGACTAGTATCGCCTGAATTGGAAAAAGCTTCGAGGAGATCTTTTTGTTTCTTATTTAAATTGGTTGGCGTCTCCACCTGAACTTCAACAATCTGATCACCCGGGTTACCTCGCCGAAGCGCTGGCATACCTTTTCCACGCATGCGGAATTTTCTTCCCGACTGTGTGCCAGCATCAATAGTCAGCCGCGCCATTTTCCCTTCCAGCGTTGGTACATCAATACTACCACCAAGCGCGGCTACAGTCATGGGGAGGGGTATCCGGGTATACAAATTATTTCCATCACGTGTGAAAAGAGCGTGCGGATCAACGTTTACGAAAATATAAAGATCACCGGCTGGCCCACCACGAAGGCCTGCTTCGCCCTTGCCAGAAAGCCGTATTCTTGTTCCAGTATCAACCCCTGCAGGAATCGAAACAGCTAGAGTTTTAGCACGCTGTGTCCGACCATCACCACTACAGGTACGGCATGGATCAGATATCACCTGCCCCATGCCTTGACAGGCGTGGCAGGTCCGCTCAACTGCGAAAAAACCTTGCTGAGCACGCACCCGGCCAGCACCCCCACATGTTCCACAGGTACTCGGCTTGCTTCCATCAGCAGCACCCGTACCCGAACAACTCTCGCATTCTGATGGCACCGTGATTGAAATATCCTGCTGCAGACCTAGAAATGCGTCTTCCAACGAGATCGACATGTCATAGCGGAGATCATTGCCACCCTCATTACGTTGCCGACCACCACTGGCACCACCTGAAAATTCAGAAAACATCTGATCGAAAATATCTGAAAAACCGCCGCCACCAAAACCGCCGCCACCAAAACCGCCACCGCCACTTGACTGATCAAATGCAGCATGTCCCAAACGATCATAAGCCGCACGCTTTTGGGGATCCTTTAGGATATCATAGGCCTCGTTTGCCTCCCGAAAACGGTCTTCAGCAGCGCCGTCCCCCTGATTACGGTCAGGATGGTTAGCCATAGCAAGCTTGCGAAATGCCGATTTAATTGCCCTATCATCGGCACCTTTATCTACACCTAACACTTCGTAGTAATCGCGCTTGCTCATTCTTGCCACTTTTGCCGTGAGAATTTAAAAAACCGAAGCTATAGTAAGCTCCGGTTTTATTTGTCTACAATCTTATTTACTGGATTTTTTACCGTTGTCCGCCTCGGCATCAACCTCTTCAAATTCAGCGTCAACAACGGTTTCGTCATCAGCCTTCGGATCGGCACTTCCATCAGTTTCAGCATCAGTTTCAGCCTGATACGCAGCCTCACCCATTTTCATCATTACCTGCGATAGTTCAGCAGACTTTGATGAGATCGCTTCGATATCATCGCTACCCAGAGCTTCACGTAATGCCTCAATGCTAGCTTCGACATCCGCTTTGGCTTGCGGATCAGCTTTATCTCCTAGGTCATCAATTGCTTTTTCCGCTCCATGGACAAGCGCTTCAGCTTGATTCCGCGTTTCAACTTCAGCACGTCTTTCCTTATCAGACTCAGCATTAGCTTCCGCCTCAGCAACCATGCGGTCGATCTCCTCATCATCAAGACCACCAGAGGCCTGAATGCGGATTTCTTGTTCTTTGCCAGTTGCCTTGTCTTTAGCGCTAACTTTCACAATACCATTCGCATCGATATCAAAGGTTACCTCGATCTGAGGCACACCGCGTGGGGCCGGGGAAATGCCTTCAAGATTAAACTGTCCCAGTGGCTTGTTATCAGCTGCCATTTCACGTTCCCCCTGACAGACCGAAATGGTTACAGCCGACTGATTATCATCAGCCGTTGAAAAAACCTGACTCTTCTTGGTTGGTATCGTTGTGTTGCGGTCAATTAAACGGGTAAAGACACCGCCCAATGTTTCAATACCAAGCGACAACGGCGTGACATCAAGAAGCAAAACGTCCTTCACATCACCTGTTAAAACACCTGCCTGGATTGCCGCACCCGATGCTACAACCTCGTCTGGGTTGACACCACGATGCGGATCAGAGCCAAAAAACTCTTTCACCTGTTCGATAATTTTGGGCATCCGGGTCATGCCACCAACAAGGATAACCTCGTCAATGTCAGATGCCTTTAAACCAGCATCCTTTAGCGCAGCCTGACATGGCTTCATCGTGCGGGCAACCAAATCTGCTACAAGCTGTTCTAGCTTGGCACGGGTTAATTTCACATTTAAATGTTTTGGTCCGGACGCGTCGGCTGTAATAAATGGCAGGTTGACGTCTGTCTGCACGGATGATGACAACTCGATCTTGGCTTTTTCCGCTGCTTCTTTAAGCCTCTGTAATGCCAGCTTGTCATCACGCAAATCAATACCATCGCTTGATTTAAACGAGTCAGCAAGAAATTCGATAATAGAGTGATCAAAGTCTTCACCGCCTAAGAAGGTGTCACCATTGGTTGATTTAACCTCAAACACACCATCGCCAACCTCGAGGATAGACACATCAAAAGTACCACCACCGAGATCATAAACTGCAACGACGCCTGATTCTTTTCGGTCAAGACCGTAAGCAAGCGCCGCCGCGGTTGGCTCATTAATAATCCGCAAGACTTCTAAACCGGCAATTTTGCCAGCATCTTTAGTGGCTTGGCGCTGCGCATCATTAAAGTAAGCAGGAACAGTGATCACGGCCTGAGTGACTGTTTCGCCAAGATACGACTCGGCATCTTCTTTTAATTTGCGCAGGGTAAAGCTGGAAATCTGACTCGGTGAATATTCTTCACCTTCCACCTTGACCCAAGCGTCACCATTTTTTGCCCCGACCAAATCGAATGGAACAAGATCGGAGAATGCCTTGGTCGATTTGTCTTTAAAGCGGCGTCCAATCAGTCGCTTTATCGCGAATAGTGTATTTTCTGGATTTGTAACAGCCTGCCGCTTTGCCGCTTGTCCAACAAGGCGTTCACCATTCGCAAACGCGACCATTGACGGCGTGGTCCGGGCACCCTCAGCATTTTCAATCACTCGCGGCTCGGCCCCGTCCATGACGGCAACACAAGAATTTGTTGTTCCCAAATCAATACCAATCACTTTCGCCATATCTAAAGCTCCTTTCCCTGACCACTCTGCAGTTACTCATTATGGTGTAATGCTGATGAAGTGGCCCTTTAAGACATTTCGTTCCCACAAACACATCTAGGGGGCGCGACCAACCTTTGGCGTGCCAATTCTGTCTTTGACGTTCAAATATCTACTGCCCATATAAGACTAAATCGTTATGTTACAAGAGGTAATGGTAGGAATAGGCACTAGCCAAGAGAAAGATCACCTAATCCGTTGTGGTTAATATTCACCCACCCACACTTGTTTTTAGTCTTGCTTATCACCCTTCCAAAAAAGATAAAATACTATTTATCAATAAGTTAATTGTCTTTTTTTGCCTGATCATCACCCTCGCCAGCTTTTGATACACCAACCATCGCTGGGCGCAGTAACCGATCATGCAAAACATAGCCATGCTGAACTACCTCAAGAACCACTCCACTTGGTTGATCAGGTGTTGGAACTTCAAACATTGCCTGGTGCAAATTGTAATCGAATTTTTCACCAAGCGGCTCAACACGCTTGATGCCATGCTTTTCCATAATTGATTGCAGTTCAGTCCAACTGAGCTGAATACCAGTGATCAGAGATTTTGTGGTCTCGTCCAAAGTTTCCAAATTATCTGGCGCCGATTCAACCGCTCGTGCCAGATTATCGATAGCGGCCACAAGGTCACGGGCAAATGGTGTATGACCATATTTCCGAACATTGACAGCCTCCCGCTCGCTTCGGCGGCGCATATTCTCAGTATCTGCCAGGGCCCGCAGGAGTTGATCTTTTAAATCATCGCGTTCAGCGGTCATGGTTAACAAGGGATCCTGTGATTCATGCGCTGGTGGGGCCGCATTTTCTGCAGATATTACATCTTCAGACGCCACGTCATCTGTTTCAGCCTTTTCTACAACTGGCTCTGCATCAACATGCGAATCCGCCTGCTCTACGCCTCCGTGCTCATCAGACTCACTCGCATCTAAACCGTCCACATTTTCAGTCGGCGGGTGTTTAGCTTTTTGACTGTCAATTGATTTTTCGTTTTTCATGTATCGTTCCCCATCTGCGCTCCCTAGAGGACTGCAAGCCTTACTTAGTGATCGTTGCCAGTTTCGCCAAGCCTAAAAATCAAATTTTTTCATTTTGGTCAGAATCTTACATGAAATTATGCCCAGGCACCTCTTGATACCCGTTACTAACCACCCCTGTACCAGCGTTCTTGCGGCCATTCTTACACTGAAACAGGAGAAGATATTGTTTCTCGTTCTAACTTATGAGACATTGAGAAATGTGAACGTGTTCAGTCTTGCACGACATGAAAATGATATCTATTTTACCAAATAAGTTAGTTAGACGCGCACAAAATGCAAAATGCCCAAATCTGGAAATCAATTGAAGCGCTTTGCAATGAAGCTGAATCGGTGATTAAAAACCGCGAGCCTGTTGTAACAGTCGTTCAATCAATCGCACCGCCAGCGCTTGCATACCAAGTTACATCTCACATAAATCTCGTAAACATTTTGTCCAGCAAGCCGGCACCGCCGAGAGCTAACATCTCGGAGAGGCCCAAACTAACAGAATATGCCGCAGACACCCCCTTGTCGCCTGCAACGATGACTGAGATTGCCGCGGCGATCGATCGGGCGAGCCAACGCGCACAAAAGCCACAAATTATAGAGCAGCCATCACAGATGATGAGTGATCAACTTCGCAAGGATTTGATGATCGAGGTTAGCCTAGCGGTTCGCAGTGTTCTTGCGAATGAGCTGCCAAAAATGGTACGCAATTCGATTTCGGAATCATTGTTTGAATTAATCAATTCATCAACTGATACTAAAGCAAATAATTTGGGAGCGCTTAAGGCAAAGCCACGGCCTAAAGGTAGAAAGAAAAAAGTGACTACCAAAAATAAATCTGTTTCAATAACAGAAGCTGACTTAGAGGGCATGAGTAAACGTGAACTTGAAGAGCTCGGCCGTGAATATGGTGTAGAGCTGGATCGCCGCTTTAAAAAATCTACCCTTGTCGAAAAAATGAAAAATATCATTTAACAATCCTACTTTGATGACAACAAAGCACTGTGACAAGGACATCGTGAAACGACGTCATAAATACTGATTTTATACGCAGTTATGTGTAGCGATTAATCTTTTTTGCGTTACAACAAGTTAATGGCCTAGAACGCGGTCAATAGCTTTGCTGGTGTAATCAACCATTGGAATGATTCGAGCATAATTCATATGCCGTGGGCCAAGGACGCCAATCGCACCGATAATGGACTGATTAGCATTCCGATAAGGTGCGACAACCAGCGAGCAGCCTGTATTCGCGAACAACTTATTTTCAGCCCCAATAAAAATCTTTACACCATCACCATCACGTGTTGCGTCAAGAAGTCTGAGCGCATTTTCTCGCGCCTCAAGCGCATCGAACAAGCTCCTAATTTCAGAAAGCCCATCAGCTACTTGAAGATCATCGAGCAAATTTGCTTGCCCACGCAAAATTAGCGCCGCATTATCATTGCCTGTGCCTTCGGACCAGATACCAAGCCCTTGTTCAACCAACCTCGTTGACAGCTCATCAAGCTCAGCCTTGTGCGCAGCAATCTCAGTACGAATCAGCTTCGCTGCTTCTCCCATATCATTATTTCTCAACTTAGCATTCATATAATTAGCGGCCCGTGTCATCGCTGATGCCGGCACACCCGGAGGAAGATCAATCAACCGATTTTCAACCTGTCCATCAGAACGCACCAAAACAGCCAATGCGCGGTTAACACCTACCGGAACAAATTCAAAGTGCTGTAATTCAGCTTCGCTGCTGGGTGAAAGAACCAGACTAGCACAATTTGAGAGGCCAGAGAGGGTTTTGCTCGTTTTTTCCAACAGCTGATTAAAACTGATACCGCGTGCCGCACATTCATTATCAATTGACTCGCGCTGTTCTTTGGGAATATTGCGATTAAATTCCATCAAGCCATCAACAAACATACGCAAACCCGTCTCCGTTGGGACGCGACCTGATGATGTATGAGGAGCAAACAGTAATCCAGCGTCTTCGAGATCACTCATCTTGCTGCGAATTGAAGCTGGAGAAAAATCAAATTTTCCAGATTTTGCGAGCCGGCTCGAACCAACCGGCAAACCGTCTTCCAAGTAGGCCGTCACAAGCTCGTGAAAAATCTCCAAGCTGAGTGGTGTTAAGTCCTTTATACTAGCATCTGTCATAAGGAAAACCTAAGATAAGCTCCTTCACTAGGTCAATCGAAGAAATAACGAAACGACATAACATAGGAAAAATTAATAATGTCCCGCCCCTCTGGCCGCGCCACTAACGCGCTTCGAACTATTAGTCTTGAACCTTCAGTATCACTTCACGCTGAAGGATCCTGTCTTGCCAAATTCGGTAATACGCATGTCCTTTGTACCGCATCTATTGACGAGCGTGTTCCACCGTTTCTACGCAATAGCGGTAAAGGTTGGGTTACAGCTGAATATGGCATGTTGCCGCGTTCAACCCATAGCCGAATCGATCGCGAGGCCGCACGCGGCAAACAAGGGGGACGTACTCTGGAGATCCAGCGACTTATTGGGCGTACACTTCGTGCGGTTACCGACCTAAAGGCCCTTGGCGAACGTCAAATCAAAATTGATTGTGACGTGATTCAGGCCGATGGTGGAACTCGCACCGCGGCAATAACCGGAGCGTGGGTTGCGCTTCGTATCGCATGCGAGCACCTTTTATTAGCAGGTGTTATCACTCAATCACCTTTGACTGGGCAAATAGCCGCGATTTCCTGCGGAATTTATCAGAAGCAGGCGATTCTTGACCTTGACTATGAAGAGGATAGCTCTGCCGAGATTGATGCAAATTTCATCCTGACTGCCGCAGGTGAAATTGTGGAAGTTCAAGCCACTGGCGAAGAAAATCCATTTTCGCGCAGCAGTTTGAATGAGATGCTTGATCTAGCAGAGTCTGGATGCGAACAACTTTTTGCTCTGCAAAAACAAGCCGTTCAGGATTCCAATCTCTAAGCCGTTAACCAACAGCAAAGGCAGCACAATGACAGATCGTCAGTTTAATGAAGATAAGCTTGTCATTGCCACTCACAATTCTGGAAAAATGCGAGAAATTAAAGTGCTTTTTGCTGGCTTTGATTTTACTATTATTTCTGGCACAGATCTTGGCCTTTCCGAACCTGACGAGACCGAAAACAGCTTTATTGGCAATGCTGTTCTAAAAGCACGAACAGCAGCGCTTGCATCAGGTACGGCCGCGCTGGCCGACGACTCTGGTCTGTCAGTTATCGCACTTAACGGCGCACCTGGTATTTATTCAGCGCGTTGGGCTGGACCAAATCGCGACTTTAATGTTGCTATAACAGCTGTTAAAGAAGCTCTCTCAAAAGCCCAAAGTGGCGACATGCGAGCTGAATTCATCTGTGCGCTTGCTCTAGTCTGGCCAGATGGGCATGCAGTAAGCGTTGAGGGGAAAGTCCAGGGCATCCTGACATTTCCAGCACGCGGTACCCTCGGTTTTGGCTACGATCCCATTTTTCAACCTTATGGTCACGACATTAGTTTCGGAGAGATGGACCCCAATGACAAGCATGCCATCAGCCACCGTGCTGATGCGTTTGCAAAATTAATATCGCGCTGTTTCACAAGCAAAAAATAATGAATAAGCCCGAATCACACCAAAAAGACTCAGCGGTCAACCTGCTATCCAACCGGTCATTTGGGCTTTATGTTCATTGGCCATTTTGCCGCGCAAAATGCCCTTATTGTGATTTTAATTCACACGTGAAAACAACCTTTGATGAAAAATCTTTTGGCAACGCGCTTTTAAAAGAAATGACCCATATGGCATCACTTTTGCCAGAACATCGGTCACTGTCCAGCTTGTTTTTTGGTGGCGGCACCCCTTCTTTGATGCCACCGTGGCTTGTCGAGCAACTTATCGCCCATGCCCAAAATCTGTTTGGCTTCGCTGCCGATATTGAAATCACTGCCGAGGCAAACCCAACATCCGTCGAGGTAAAATCAATGCTTGAATTCCGCCGTGCAGGTGTCAACCGGGTATCAATGGGTGTACAATCACTTGATGATGCAAATCTCAAATTTCTTGGTCGTGAACACTCCGTTAAAGATGCCCTAGCCGCCCTGGATACGGTTCGTAAGGCCTTCGATGCAGTATCAATTGATTTAATTTACGCTTTGCCAAATCAAAGCGCAAAAGCTTGGCGCACCATGCTGAGCGAAGCACTGTCCTTGGGACTTAGACACATGTCACTTTATCAATTAACCATCGAGGCTGGAACAATATTTCACACAAGGCAACGCAAAGGTGAGATAATGGCCCTCGATGATGACCGCGCGGCTGACCTATATGAAATCACGCAAGAAATGACGACAGCAGCTGGGCTACCTGCATATGAAATTTCCAACCATGCAGCCGTTGGGCAGGAATGCAGACATAATTTAACTTATTGGCAAGCGGCTGACTGGATAGGAGTAGGGCCAGGAGCACATGGTCGCTTTGCAGTTTTTGAGCCTGAACGAGGATGTCTGTCTCGTACAGCAACCATAACAAGGCGTGGCCCCGCAGGATGGCTAAACGCAGTTAACAAAATAGGTCATGGCATTGAGAAAAAAGAAATCGATACGCCAAAAGACTGGGCCCATGAAATGGTAATGATGGGCCTTCGTCTAAGTGACGGCATTCATTTTGACGCCATCAAAGCACTGTGTGGCTCTATTGAGAGCTGGATTGATTTTCCTGCTGTCAACCAATGCATTGAGGCTGGATGGTTACACCATGACCACGAAACATCTAGTCTTGTTACTACACAAGACGGGCGATTAAGGCTTAATCACATCTTATCTGCGATACTCCGTTAGAGGCACGCCCCTATATAAGTGCTGTAAAACGGTGCCCATAAAAATTGCCACTGTCTAAATTTTATTTGGTGCAGACTTGATAACTTTAGCATGACCATTTTCGATTTGCCGAAGTTCAAAACTGCGAATATTACGACCATTAGGAAGTAATCGGAACGCCCCGCTAAAACCCTGAAAACCATTATTGCTAACAAGTTGCTTGACCCAATCTTCTTCTCCCGGTTTTGCCAACGCTGCAACAAGAGCCATGGCGTCAAACCCTACTCTGGCTAATTGACCAGCTGGTTCTGACCAAATGTCTTCCCAACTGGAATCGAATCGTAGATCAAGATTGCTGGGCCGTCTTGCAAAGAGTCCCCCTTGCAATGAGGGTTCAACCAGCAGTTGGGTTTGATTCCAGAGGGCGTTGCCTAGATAAAGGGCCCGATCCGGGCCAACATCATAATACGCAAGTACAGGGGCTGTTCGGAGCGCAAAATCTGGATCGCCAGCAAAAACCACCACATCAAACGGACTTTCACCAATCATTTCGCCCTCCGGTGGCGGTGTGTAACGAGTAAAATTGCGAATGACTGCTTTTAAGTTATTTTCATCAGCAAGGTCTTCATCACTCAGAACCTGCACCGCTTCGGGCTGCAAGCCAAAGTCCGCTAACCGCCGATTTGCATGGGCGAGGAGACGCTGGCCAAAAAATGTATCTTGGGCAATAAGCGCAAATTTCCGCTTACCCTCACTGATTGCGTGACCAAGCAATCCATCAAGCTGCTGTTCAGGAAGATAACCCATTAACCAGTAATCTGTTGCTGCCATATCAACATTATTTGACAATAACAACATCGGTGGGGATTTTTTTCCATCAACAACATTATCCATCACCGAACGCGCTTCAATAACTGCATCAGTGAAAAGGGGACCAATAAAAATATCTACGCCGCTTTTTATTCCAGTCATCGCGGCATCACCAGCATTTTCACCCGCCTTTGTATCAAGAAACAACAATTCAATTTTTGGATTGTTGATGGTAAATAACGCCATCTCAACGCTGCGACGTATTTCATTGCCAAGGGAAGCATGTTTTCCACTTAATGGCACCAGTAACCCAACACGAACAACTCCATCCAATTTTGGTGGTATTTCAAAAACAGGTTCATGAATGCTTGGAGTTGCTCGATTTGATAGTGGAGCAAGCGCCGTCTCAAGCGCATCTTCGCTCAAGGACATATTTTGATCACTCGGAACAACAGAGTCTAATATTTTTGTTTCTTTTTCGCCTGCTTGAAATTGCCAAGTAATTGAGTTCATTACAGCAGTTGCGGCTAAGCTTTCTGCTGCTGTTTTTTGTTCCACCGTATTCTGGTCTGTCTGTTGAACTGTATTTATATCTTTTATGGGCTGACCTTGATATGGATTTTGTGTTTCGTTTTGTTCGTCAATAAAAATGATTGATTGAGGCAGACCAAATTTTGCGGGCATCTGACTTCCTTCTGTCGTTTTGATTTGGTCAATATTTTTGTCATTTTTTCCATTATTTGTCTGAACCGCTTTTATATCTGGTCTGGTTAATCCCACCGTCCTTTCTGATGGCCCGGTGGCTGGTTGGCACGCAGCAAGCCAAAAAAACGGTATTATAACACTGCCTGATAAACACCATATCGAGTGACAAGCATGCCTAACAAAATTGCCTTTTTTCATTTTTTTATATCGGTTTTGCATGAAAACACACTCTATCCAAATGCAACATTTTTTGGCGACACGTCATCATGGCGGCTTTTTCAGTTTTTGTCATTATCCGCTTGTAGCGAATCTGGGCATCACCTTATACTGCGGTTTATCACGAGTTCTAAAGAGAGTACACTAACCTCATGGCGCAATCGACGGGACAACTAGCCGTGATCGCAACACCGATTGGCAATCTTGGCGATTTATCACCACGCGCGGCTCAAATGTTGCAAAACGCCGATATTCTGGCTTGTGAAGATACCCGAGTGACACGCAAATTATTATCCCTTAAAGGGCTGCGCACGTCAGCAAAATTCATACCCTATCATGATCATAACGGCAAACTAATGCGCCCAAAACTGCTCGCGGCAATGAGTGCTGGCAACCTAGTTGCCCTTGTGAGCGATGCTGGCACCCCACTAGTGTCCGACCCTGGATACAAGCTTGTTGCGGCCTGCCATGATGCCGGCATTGACGTGATAACAATTCCTGGCCCAAGTGCGGTTCTGGCAGCATTATCTGCTGCTGGCCTACCGAGTAACCGGTTCCTATTTGCTGGTTTTGTGCCAAGTGGTCAAAAAGCGGCATCAACGGCATTTCGTGAATTTACAACACTACCAATAACCACAATTTGGTTTGAGTCACCGCGTAGACTAGGATCAACATTGCAACTTATGTATGAAGAGTTCGGCGATAGGCTGGCCGTTGTTGCACGTGAACTTACCAAACTACACGAGAACTTTCACCGTGATAGTTTAAAGTCATTAAAAAATTTCTACGCAAAATCAGTTACCCCAAAAGGCGAAATCGTCATTCTCATCAGCGGCGCCAACGAACGTAATGATGAGTTTGATAAGATAAAACTTACATCGATGCTTCGTGAAGAAATGCAGGCAAACAGCCTTCGTGACGCGGTCCAAACCGTTACACAAGTCTCTGGACAACCCCGCAAAAAAATCTATTCGATAGCGATTGATCTTAACAGCGAATACAAAAAGAAAACTTAGCGTTTGACAAAATTGTTTTGAAACTTTTGCGTTTGCAAAAACATCATCTCCTCAAAATAATCGAACAATAACAACTTTTGATTACCCACCTAATTTTGTGTCTAAAAAAGTTTTACACATCTGGGAATGGTGAGTATGTCCATATCCAAAATGCAGGGTTATTTCCTGCAAATGATCTTGACCGATGAATCACAACACGGCACATTAAAGACATATAAGAATCAGCGATTAAGGACACAAACATGCCATTGACACGACAAAGGCTTTCGGTGCCAACGGCCATTTTTCTTTTGCTTTCCGCAATCGGACTGTCAGGATGTGCAAATGCCGTAATTGGAGTTGGCACAGCCGCAGTCGCTGCCTCAACAACTGAAAAGGGGCTGTCTACTTCAGTTGCAGATACGCAAATTCACGCCAAACTAGCGGACCATTTTATCCAGAACGATTTCACTCTGATAACGGCTGTTAACATCACCGTAAATGATGGTGCAGTTTTATTGACTGGCAAGGTAAAGAAGCCAGAAGAAAAAATCCTAGCAACAAAGCTAGCGTGGAAAGTGCGGGGCGTTCGAGAAGTTGTGAATGAATTACAGATTACTGACACCTCATCTATAAAGGACATAGCCAAGGACCTCGCCGCTAGCGCAACATTACGTGGTAAATTAATTTCTGATAAAGGTGTCTCATCACTTAATTTCAGCATTGATGTCGTCAACGGCACAGTTTATTTATCCGGTGTTGCCGCAGATGTAAATGAAATGAAGCGTGTAGTGGAACATGCAAGAGAAGTGCGTTTCACCAAACAGGTCGTGAATTATATAATTTTACAAACTGATAAACGTTTATAAGCCGTTTTATGGGTCTTTCAGTTGCCATTCAGATGGACAAGGTTGAGTCTCTACAAATTGCAGGAGATACAACATTTGCGCTTGGTTTAGAAGCGCAAAAACGTGGTCATAATTTGTGGTATTACACACCAGATTTGCTCAGCCTAAATGAAGGGATTGTTTGCGCGCGCGGTCAAGAGATAAAATTTTATGACCAAGTTGGGGCACATTTTGAAACGGGTTTAACAAAAATCAAATCATTACAAAACTTTGACATAATCCTGATGCGTCAAGACCCACCTTTTGACATGGCATACATCACTGCAACCTATTTGCTCGAAATGTTGGATCCAAAAACGATGGTGGTTAACAACCCAGCGGAAGTTCGCAATGCCCCAGAAAAACTTCTTGTCACATTATATCCAGATTTAATGCCTGCAACGCTGATTAGCCGCGACATTGAGGCCATAAAAGCATTTCGAGATAAGCACAAAGATATCATTGTCAAACCATTGTTTGGTAATGGTGGAGCGGGGGTGTTTCGAATTCAACCTAGTGATCAAAATTTAAACTCGCTTCTTGAAATGTTTTTTTGCATCAACCTCGAACCCGTGATGTTGCAAGCCTACCTGCCTGCAGTCCGCAATGGTGATAAACGTATCATTTTGGTTGATGGAAAACCTGCTGGGGCAGTAAACCGAATTCCAAATGCAGGTGAAGTTCGATCCAATTTTCATGTAGGGGGCATTGCTGCAAAAGCTAGCCTAAATGAACGCGAATTGGAAATCTGTGCCACAATTGGCCCAGAGTTACGCCGCCGCGGGTTGCTTTTTGTCGGCATTGATATCATTGGCGACTATCTAACTGAAATAAATGTCACTTCACCGACGGGCATTCGCGAGATTGAGCGCCTGTCCAACATAAATATTGCTTCCATGGCATGGGACGCAATTGAACGCAAACATTCCAAACATGCAAGCAATGGAATTACGCGTTAAGCCATACTTTTTTCTTGGTTTGCCAGATAAACCTAACTCACTATAGTAACTGCCTCGGCGCTGAAAAACACACCTAAGCTGACATGATAAGGTAATGGTTTACATACCAGTAATTTTTATAGGTCGATAGAGCTAGCCCTTTGCCACTACAAGCGGACCAATTGGCGTTCCACCAAGGACATGCATATGAAGATGTGGGACCTCTTGATGGCTATCAGGCCCAATATTTGATATCACTCTATAGCCTGTTTTACCAATGCCCGTTAATTCTGCGACACGGCTTATAGCCTTAAAAAATGCGGACATTTCTTCACCACTTGCATGAACAGCAAAGTCTGACCAATCGGTATAAGCCCCTTTTGGAATAACCAATATATGTACAGGCGCCTGCGGATTAATATCGGCAAAACTAAGCGTATATTCATCTTCATCAATCACCTCGCAGGGAATTTCACCGCGCAGAATTTTGGCAAAAATATTATTCTTATCGTAAGCCATGGTTAAAGTTCTTTATGATAGTAAAACCCGTGGATATAATCATCGCCAACTTTAGCGTAATAGTTATTTGTGGCGTAACGTTTAAAACCACGCGCTTCAAAAGACTGTATGGCACGATCCTGTGTTGCTCGCACATCAAGATTAATCATTAAAAATCCCTCGGATTTTGCCAAAGCCTCGGACTCGGCCACGATCATTTGTGCCAAGCCATGGCCGCGCGCCCAAGGGGCAACAAAAAATGTTGTCAATTGACAAGAGAATTTTTGCGCCTCGTTATTTTTTGGGGGGCGTATAATCTGGCAGCTACCAGCAATAACCTTATCAAGGCGTGCAATGATCAAATGTCTGTCAGGAATCATCTGCACACCGCGCCAATAATCTTCCATTACTGATTTAGGTGGCGGCAGCAACCATCCAAAACCACCACCCGACAGGATTGCGGCTTCAGCAGCATCACTTAGTTCATTGATGTCACGCTCAGTTAACTGATCAACCATTTCAACAGATATTTTAGCAACATGACCTTGCAGAGATTCAGATGTCATCTTGCCTATCCTTTGTTGTTAAACGGCCGGCTGGATCTAACCAAACACTTGGCACTACTTTTTCTATTTTCAAAGTTGGCGATAGAAGATCGCAGAAATTCTATTGTTAAATCGCACTGTCGACCTTTTACCATAAGAACAGTTTTTAGCAAATCGGTCTTGCACATTGTTTTACACAAATTAGAAAAATTAGATTCGTATACGACGCTCAATTTCTCTAATAAGGTCGCCGCAATCTTCAGGTGACAGTCTATCAATATTTTGCGCTAGTAAATTTGATAGATGCACTGCATTGGCAGGCTGCCCTCGAACATCAATCGAAGGCTTAGGGTGTGACACACTAGCAAGCCGTTTTAAATCTTCAGCATCATCCCATATCAGACCAAGCCAGACACATATCTGGTCTACAAAAATCGCCGACGGCTTGCCCCGCTCACCTGTTTCAAGTGCAGAAATATAAGCTTTTGAAACACCAAGAAACGTTGCCTGTTGCTGTTGAGTTCGATTATGTTTTCGCCTCAATTCACGCATTCTCAAGCCAAATGGTGTCATTTACTGGTCACCTCGCTTACGGCGTAACAATACATAAAACGCACCACTACCCCCATCTTTTGGCCGCGCTTCAGCTAATGCCAAAACATGAAAAGACAGAGGCGGTTGTTTCAACCAGTTAGGTACATGTCCATTTAGGACACCTGAACCTTTGCCAGTAATTACAAGAACACATCGACAACCATCATCAGCTGCCAATATTATAGATTGGACAAGCTGTTTGTGTGCCTGTGACGCTGTCATCCCATGAAGGTCAAGCCGCAAATCAATTAGAATCCCACCGCGAAATAATCGGCGCTGCGTGCTGCCATCAATGCCGGCCTTTTCCCCATAGCGCAAATCAACCGGGCTTAACTGGTTTAATGTATCTTTTTTCGAAGCAGTCTCAACGGGCCGCATAGGGTTATCACCTAAAACCATTTTTTTCTTGCTTCTTACAATCTTTTTCAAAATCTTATTTTGGCGCTCAGTGACATTAGCATCCATACTTGTAAACGAAGCTGACTTTGTGACCGACTTAAGCGGCGTCACCTGAGACGTAACCCGCTGCCACAAAACCATATCCTCTGTTGGGTGAGTAGAGCTTTTCTTTGGCATGCAAAGCCTCAATTATTCATCATCGTCAGCGGATTCCGTCTCAGTAAGTTTCCAGTTTGGATCAGACAGTGTTAAATCACGCTCAAATGTCCAAATGTCGGTAAATTCGCAAGCTTCACTATCTTCAGAGTCTATTGGTTCACCATTTTTGTCCTTGGCAACTCGCGTCTGAACGGAATGAAAATGCATGGTAATGCTAGCCATCTGATCGATTACAGAAATATTCAAAATACTCGCTTCACGAAGCTCATCCAGTGTGATGCTAAGGCTCTCTTTTGATGCAATTCGATTCTCAATTGACGACGTGAAGCTTTGTAAAAGCTCATACCCAAGTAGCCGCCTCAACTGAGCTAAGTCACCCTCTGCATAAGCAGTAAGGATCATTTCAAAGGCTGACTTGGCCCCAGAAATAAACTCTTTTTCACTAAAGTTGCGGTCAATTTGGCGTAATGAGTCAAGACCATGCTGGGTAGCGGGAGCATCACCAGTAGCCTTGGCGTGCAGCGGAATTACCTCGCTATCATTTTCGTTATCATCGAAACGATTTATCGGCCGCTCACCCTGAGGCTGCTCATAGCCAGAACGCTGTCCCAATACTGAACGCAAACGCAATACCAACAACACAGCAATAACAGCAAAAATAATTATATCAATAAATGGCACCATGGCCCCCATTACAAAATTTACTCAGCATCTCCTAACATTATTGTGTCTTTGGGCAATGCTATAATAATATAAATGGCATATGTCGGGTCTGAAATCCAGATGCAGTCAAAAATTCTGTGCGAAAATAACTAGAAAAACACATAGGATGCGTTAGATGGCGCTTATTTTTATTATCAGTCTGTTGATTTGGGGATGGGTAGAAATATCAGTCTTCATCTTTGTTAGCAATGAAGTTGGCAGTTTACTGACCCTTTTAGGGGTGTTCCTAACAGCCATTATTGGTATTACTTTACTAAAAAATCAGGGCTTGTCCGTTGTAAATCGCGTTCGCAGCGATCTGGCCAACGGCCATCCACCGGTTATGTCAATTGCTGATAGTATTTCACTGGTTGTTGGAGGAGGGTTAATGTTAATTCCCGGCTATGTAACCGACGGTGTTGGGCTTTTATTGTTTATCCCAGGGTTTCGGACCATGGCCGGAATGTGTCTTTTACAATGGGTCGCTAAAAGGCCAAATTTAACTGGTTTTGTGAATTTTGGTGGAAGTACTTTCACGCGAGGAAATCGCAATCAGGATCCGTTTGGATTTAGCAAACAATCGCATCACCAAGATAATTTCTATGATGTCATTGAAGGTGAGTTTGAAGAGCGGCCAGACACAAAATTTGATATCAAACAGAAAAAAGGGAGCCACCACAATGATTGTTAAACTAATAAGCTCTGTTTGGTTGTTTTAAAACAGTAAATCATGCTAATAGCTGCAGCACATAGTCTAAGTTAATTTCATATCACCTTGTTCTAAGCAGCGACATCCAAAATCTGGAGATAATAATGGCTAAAGACACAAAAAAGTCAAAAACCGCAACAGCTAAAGACAATGATAATGCTCAAAAATCCGGTGATAATGCAAACACAGATCGCCGCATCCTTGTACACGCGCAGTATATTAAAGACTTATCTTTTGAAAATCCTAATGCGCCAAGCGTTTTGATAAAAGGATCTACCCAGCCAGACGTTGAGATTACAGTCAATGTTGGCGCACAGCTGATCGATAACGATCAATATGAAGTGACCCTTAACCTCGCCGCCAAGGCGTCGTCTGAAGAAACAGTTCTATTTCTAGTGGATCTCACTTATGCGGGACTTGTCACACCCGAGGGCGTAGACACTGATGAGATTAACCCACTGATCATGATTGAGGCGCCTCGGCTATTGTTCCCATTCGCACGCGCCATTATTTCAGATGTAACACGCGATGGTGGTTTCATGCCTTTAAATATACAACCAGTTGATTTTGTTTCTGTTTATCAGCATAATCTTGCTCAGCAGGCCGCCTCACAGACCAGTGATTAAATCGTATTGTTATCCACCCACCTATTATCGATTCCAAACTGGGTTTTTTAAACATGCCAAAAATTTTGCATGCGCTGACAACTCATCATCTGTTGGCGCATGCGCCCGTATAGGGCGGATATTTTTCACATCAATCTGAAAATGAGGGTCCCGAACTACCTCGTCTTGCGACGTCTTGCTCTTTGAATTCTGATCAGCATCCAACAGCAGACCAGGCTGGCGACCACCTAATAATTCGATATAAACACGGGCAAGAAGATCTGCATCTACCAACGCACCGTGCAGATCGCGATGTGTGTTATCAATTTCGAATCGGCGGCATAACGCATCCAGATTAGCCTGTGCGCCCGGAAATTTTTTCCGTGCTATGGCCAACGTATCAATTGATTGGCTAATTGCAAGAACCGGACGGTCAATCCGTGTCAGTTCAGCATTAATAAACGCCATATCAAAGCTTGCATTGTGGATCACCAGAGGATCAGAGCCAATGAAAGCTAAAAATTCTTCAGCAACTTCGGCAAAGACCGGTTTGTCTGCCAAAAAATCCAAAGTAATGCCATGAACCGCAGTAGCGCCCTCATCAATATCGCGCTCTGGATTAATGTAGAGATGCAAATTGCGACCAGTAGGAACGTGGTGCATTAATTCCAACGCGCCAATTTCAATAATCCTGTGACCATCACGCGGACTTATTCCCGTAGTCTCTGTATCAAGGACAATTTCGCGCATAGTTTATCCATATCCCAAATGCCATGTAAACCAGCTCACTAAGCCCTTCAGCCCGTTTCATCCTTAACAATAGACAAACCTATGGCAGAAAGCCAATTGATTAGTTGATTGCGTGTGTGATCTTTTGGTGTGTCCGCGTCAAGAGCCAAATCAGCTCGCGCTTTTTTGTCATCTGACGGAATTTGTGATGCCAGTATTGAGGCCAACTTCTCCTTATTCATACCTGGTCGCGACAACGCCCGTTTGACTGTGGTTTGATAACTGGCATGAACAACAATCACATAATCACACATCGTCTCCCCGCCAGTTTCGAATAAAAGTGGAACATCCAACACTATTGCCGCGGCATTAGCTTTACGTTGCTCAGCTATAAAATCATCGCGGTGTTGGCGTACCATGGGATGCAAAATTGACTCCAATGTTAATCGTTTTTGTGGTGCACAAAAGACCTCATCACCAAGTGATTCTCGGTTGATACCACCGGCAATAGTTCCAAAATGGGACCCAAATTCGGCCAAAACGTCTTGTACTGCTCGACCACGGGGCCCGAGCAGTTCATGCACTGCACAGTCGGAATCATAGGTGGCAATTCCCAACTCATTAATCCATTTAGCGACTGTGGACTTGCCAGCAGCAATTGACCCTGTTAGCCCAATGATTTTCATGAAATATACCCAAATTTGTCCACAGATTTATTCTTGGAGTTCTTATCGAATGGAGAGAGGCCGTGTTCACACAAAATTGTCAACAGCTCAAGCAGCGGTATACCGAGAATACCATAGTGACAACCCTTTATTTGCGAGAATAATTGCGCCCCAATAGACTCAATCTGATAGCTTCCCGGCGAAAAAAAAGCCACTTCTCCAAGCTTCTCGAGATAAAAATCAATAAATTCATCATCAAACTGACGCATCGTCATATCTGCTACCAATAGATGATGCCAAATCCGTTTACCATGCTGAAATAATACCACAGCTGTAAAAAGCTGATGAGTTTTACCAGATAGAGCTGATAATTGAGATTTTGCTGTAACAAAGTCTTTCGGTTTGCTGTAAATAACCTCATCACAAACTAAGATTTGATCACAGCCCAAAACGTAAGCTGGTGAAACCAAATGTTCTGTTTCAAGTCGCTGGACAGCGACAGAGGCTTTCATCTCGGCCAGCATTAACGCAATATCCTGTGCGGGAATAGCTTCAGCAATGCTTGCCGAACGAAGAGCTTCTTCATCTATTGACACCGGGTATTGATAAAATCCAATCCCAGCGTCTTCGAGAAGCTTTACACGGGTAGCACTAGCTGAGGCCAAAACAAGATTACCAGTTGGCAAGGTCGAGAAAACAAGTTTTGACATCACTGTCTTTCGCACCAGTTGTTGTAATATTGCAAGATTCCAGCCGCAGTTTCCTCTACTGATCGACGCGTTACATCGATCACTGGCCATCCATTGTTGTTGAACAAACGGCGTGCATTACGGACTTCTTCAGTAATCTTTTCAATGTCAGCATAACTATCATTCGTCCTATCCATCATTGCAGCTTGACGAGTGCGGCGTATTTGACTAAGGCGTTTTGGATCATTAGTTAATCCAACAACGAATAAATTGAGTCCATCAAGATAGTGCTGAGGAAATGGAACTTGGGGCACAAGTGCGTAATTGGCAGCCTTATAACCGCGGTGTGCCAAATACATTGATGTTGGAGTCTTCGAGGTTCGCGATACACCAACAATCAACATATCTGCTTTTTTCAAATCCCCCATATTCATACCATCATCATGGCTTACGGCGAAATCAACCGCTGCCATTCGAGCGAAATAAGCCGTATCAAGGCGACGCTGGCTACCAGGAAGGTTTGTGATTGTTTGACCAAGAACGGTGGTTAATAAATTTACCACAGGATCCAAAACTGATACTGATGGCACTCCTTTGGTACTACATACACTTTCAATAGTCGTTCTCAAGTCTTGATCAATAATACTCATCAATAAGATGCCCGGATGACGTTCAAGACCGGCAAATAACGCTTCTAAATGCGCTTTAGTACGCACCAACGTCCAAACATGCTCTACCGGTTTCACATCAGTAAATTGAGCAAGACAGGCACGGGCCACTTGCTGCACAGTTTCGCCCGTTGAGTCTGAAACTAGGTGTATATGTAACGTTTGTTGAGGCATGGCATGACAAGGTGTAGTCAAAAATCATCAATTTGTCATCTATTTCATTATTTGGACTACGGTACTATCACACCCCTGAATATAAGGGTATCATTGGTGATACCGAGCATAACTTGGGTTACTGGCAAGGCTGTGTAAAAAATAACACTGATTGGGGATTATTTTAAGTTGAACTAAAAAATAAACTACTTTTCCCTCCATATAAACATTTCACACACAAGTGGATAATACAAGCACACTAGTCTGTTATAAAAACGCAAAATCTTATAACATCACGTAAAAGATCAGAAAAAATACTAGCCACACTGTGGATAAAATCATGGATAACTTTTGAATAAGTGCACACAAGCAGTTACGCACAGTTACTACAAAAACAACAACCTTTTTAAAATATAATAAATTAGAGAAAAAATGACTGATAAACTTTTTCTTACGACCATAAACGGTGAAAAATCGAACCAAACGCCCATTTGGATTATGCGCCAAGCTGGACGACATTTGAAAGAATATCGTGCCATACGTAAAATACAAAAGGACTTTATCTCATTCTGTCTCAATCCTGAACAAGCCTCTACCGTCAGCTTACAGCCAATCACTCGTTACAACTTAGATGCAGCAATCATATTTTCTGATATTCTACTGGTACCGTGGGCCATGGATTTAAATGTAAAATTCAAAACAGGTATAGGCCCCCTACTAGATCCAGTAGACACACCTGATATGATTGATGCTAACTGCTTACATAATTTAACTAGAAAATTAGCTCCGGTCGGCGAAGCTATTAAGATAACCAAATTATCATTACCTGCTGAAACTGCACTAATTGGTTTTGCGGGAGCACCATGGACGTTGATTACATACATTGCCGAGGGAGGATCATCCCGCGATTTTACTAGAGCTCGATTATGGGCTTGGCAAAACGCAAAAGAACTTGATTCCTTGTTGGAGATATTAATTGATGCGACGATCTCATTTCTATCTCTTCAGGCAACAGCGGGGGCCGAATGCTTAATGCTCTTCGATAGTTGGGCAAGCGCTGTACCAGCGGCTCATCGGAATTGGTTAATTACAAAGCCTACAAATACAATTATTCAAGGCGTAAGAAAAAATGGTCATAAACAACCTATAATTGGTTTTCCAAAAGGGTTTGGTGATGGTGTAATACATTATGCAGAGGAAAGTGGAGTCGATGCTGTTGGCCTTGATCACGGTATTGATCCGGGTTGGGCCGGAAAAAACTTACCAAAAAATTTACCTGTGCAGGGGAATTTAGACCCATTATCTCTTATATCGGCGGGAAAAGAAATGTTTCGTGATATCGATTATATTCTTGAATCATTTCATAATCGGCCACACGTCTTCAATCTTGGCCACGGTATCACCCCACCGACACCCATAGAAAATGTCCAAATGATGATTGATTATATCCGAAACGGTTAGGACAAAAAACATGAGTTACGAAATTATCAAAGCCCTTCATATTTTGTCAGTTATTTCATGGATGGTAGGTCTTTTATATTTACCGCGTTTATTTGTATATCATTCACAAGCACAGGCTGGTTCAGTGCAAGCAGAAATATTTAAAGTTATGGAACGAAGACTGTTAACGGCGATTATGACCCCTGCAATGATCGCTACTTTTATTTTCGGCATTTGGTTAATTTCACTTAACCATGGACTGATATATGAAACCTGGTTTCAAATAAAATTTATTGCCGTGATATTTATGGGAGGTGTTCATGGTAAATTTTCAAAGATGAGGCGTTTATTAGAAAACGATGAAAAGCCCCTATCTTCAAAAACTTATCGGATTTGGAATGAAATCCCAACCATATTTATGATACTCATTGTGTTTATGGCTGTTGTCAAACCATTGTGAATAAGAAAAAAAATTACAAACTTAGACCGAGTGCTTGAACCGCGATAAATGCGCATTGACTTTATTGACTAAAACTTTAACTATATTTGATCTCACCTCAAATAAACTACGTTTTTGTAGTATTTTTCCCATCAGAGTAAAATTATGCATTTACAGGAACTCAAAGCGAAGTCTCCAGCGGATCTTTTGGCATATGCAGAAGAGCTAGAAATTGAAAATGCGAGTACGCTTCGTAAACAAGATATGATGTTTGCGATTTTAAAACAGCTCGCCCACAACGATGTTGCGATATATGGTAGCGGAGTTTTAGAGGTCTTATCTGATGGATTTGGTTTTCTGAGGGCGCCTGAAAGTAATTATTTGCCTGGCCCTGACGATATTTATGTTTCACCAAGCCAAGTGCGTCGCTTTAGTTTACGAACAGGTGATACCGTCGAAGGTGAGATTCGTGCACCCAAGGATGGTGAACGTTATTTTGCTTTATTGAAAATTGAAACGATTAACTTTGAAGATCCGAATGCGGTTCGCCACCGAATTAATTTTGATAACTTGACACCCCTTTATCCGGAAGAAAAACTAACTCTGGAGCTACCTTTTAACCCAGATAAGAAAGACAATACGCCACGTGTAATCGATCTAATTTCTCCAATGGGTAAGGGTCAACGCGGACTCATTGTAGCTCCCCCTCGAACTGGTAAAACAATGATGCTGCAGAGCATTGCGCATGCGATTTCAGAAAACCATCCAGAAGTCTATTTGATTGTATTGTTAATTGATGAGCGTCCAGAAGAAGTGACTGATATGCAGCGCTCGGTTCGCGGTGAAGTGATTTCATCTACTTTTGATGAACCAGCATCACGACATGTACAAGTAACTGAAATGGTTATAGAAAAAGCAAAGCGTCTTGTGGAGCATAAGCGCGATGTTGTAATATTGTTAGACTCAATAACCCGTCTTGCGCGCGCGTATAACACAGTTGTTCCATCATCAGGAAAAGTTTTAACTGGTGGCGTTGATGCTAATGCACTTCAAAGGCCTAAGCGTTTTTTCGGCGCTGCTCGAAACATTGAAGAGGGTGGCTCCTTGACAATTATCGCAACCGCTCTCATTGAAACTGGATCACGGATGGATGAAGTGATCTTCGAAGAGTTTAAAGGTACTGGAAATAGTGAGGTAATACTTGATCGTAAATTGTCAGATAAGAGGACATTCCCAGCAATCGATATCACTAAGTCGGGAACACGAAAAGAGGAGCTGTTGGTCGATAAAGGTACCCTTGCCAAAATGTGGGTACTACGTCGTATCCTAATGCAGATGGGGCCTGTTGATGCCATGGAGTTTCTTGTTGATAAATTAAAGAATTCAAAGAGTAACGATGAATTTTTTGATCATATGAACAGTTAATTAATTAAGAGTGGCTACCTTTGATTTGCGCTGTTTAACATGACTCGAGTTTTATTAAAGCAGCTTTACGCGCTAAATTATCCGGGTGCTTTGGATGATGATCACTCCCTCCCCCATAATGACCCAATTGCCCATCTTTACGAATCACCCGATGACATGGATAAATGATGGGAATTGGATTACTGGCACATATTGAACCGGCGGCCCGCGCAGCTTTGGGTTTGCCAGCAAAGCTAGCAAAATCCGCATAGCTCATTACTGTCCCATAGGGAATTTTTTTCATAATGTTCAACCAATATTGCCCGTTGGCGTTCTTGCCAGCAGGCGCAAGTGGTAGGTCAAACTGTCGAAGACAACCCCTAAAAAATGCTTGAAGCTGGGCTTTTGTTTCACGTGAAACATGGTTTGGGCGGTCTAGTTCATGCCAGCCAGTTTGGTTCCAGTCCAGTCGAACCAGACTGCTACCATCGCTAATCGGTCGCATCCAGCCAAAGTCAGTCTTTAAGCTCGACATGAAGAGGTGGTCTAATGGGCCAATAATTTGGGGCATAATTTTTTCGTTCCGCGCTTACATACGTTGGCTTGTAAAATGTAGATGGTAAAAAGAGACTTGTTGTCGGTAGCTTTTCACTCTAGTTACAATCAATCAGGGAACTATATTGATTAAAAGAATATGAGCGATAACGCAAATGATACTATATACGCTGTTGCTACACCGCCTGGACGGTCAGCAATTGCGGTCATACGTATTAGTGGTGGAAATGCGGCAAAAACACCAGTTCTATTTTCAGCACCCTGCCCGCCCGCTGGCCAATTTAATGTCTCACGATTGATGCTGGCTGGTAAGGTCTTGGATCAAGTGATTTTGTTGTTTATGAAAGGCCCACAATCAAGTACGGGAGAGGATGTGTGTGAAATTCATTGTCATGGCAGCCGAGCGGTTATTGATGCCATCATGGTACAGTTGGAAAGAGCGAGCGGGTTCCGGTTAGCGGACCCGGGTGAATTTACCAGGCGTAGTTTTTCGAATGGAAAAATGGATTTATCTGGCGTTGAGGGGCTTGCTGATTTGATTGATGCGCAAACGCCAGCCCAACTACATCAAGCTTGGGCGCAAATAGATGGGGCATTGCGTACGCCGGTGATGGCATGGCGCGCTGAACTTATTGAAATTGTTGCGCGTTTGGAAGCGATGATTGATTTCAGTGATGAGGATCTGCCACCAGTGATTGAAAAAAACCTGCGCAAGGGTACAAAAGCGTTAATCACTGCACTTGCAGAAAATCTTGCCGATGGTGGGGTCGGTGAACTTGTTCGTGATGGCGTAGTTGTGGCTTTGGTTGGGCCAGTAAATGCGGGTAAATCAACGGTTTTGAACGGGCTTGCTGGCCGCGCCGCAGCGATTGTTTCTGATGAGGCTGGAACTACACGTGATATCATACAGATCCAGTTAGATTTGTACGGTGTGCCGACAATTATTCTGGATACGGCTGGCATTCGAAACACTAGTGGAGCGATCGAAATGGAGGGCATAAAAAGGTCCGTTAAGGCTGCTGCGAATGCTGATCTAATATTAGTCATCCTTGATGGCAGTGATAAAAATTGGCCTGAAGCCTGCGATAAAATTGAAAAAGCTATAAATCGTCAGATTAGCCAATCCTCGACTAATCAGAGGATAGTCAGTGGTAAATCAATTAATGACCGCCCTAGGCTTTACGTGCTGAACAAGGCCGACCGTGGTATTGTTCGCGCCAATTGCAGTTCTGAATATAAAGACAAATATAACAATCCACATGATATGCTGGTCATTTCAGCCAAAAAACAAACTGATATAGATTTTCTAAGTACTGCATTAGCAAAGCGTCTGACGCCTTTAAACCACGCCGATAGTGGTGTTATCATCACCCGACAGCGCCACCGACAGTCAATGCAAATAGCCCATGATGCACTTGGTCGAGCCTTAACTCACGACTTTCAACAGGCACCGGAATTGGCAGCTGAAGACTTTCGGCTTGCAGCAGGTGCATTGGGGCGCATAACGGGTGAAATTGATGTTGAAGAATTGTTGGGGAGCATCTTTTCAGCCTTTTGTATTGGAAAATAAACAAAAAACCGGCATAACGGAGTAAAGATTAGCGTTGTATTCAATGGTATATGTGCAAGCGCACAGGTTTAGAAAGAGCTTATCAGGACGGGCAAATCATGGCGGATAGGTTTGATGTCATCGTTATTGGCGGCGGTCATGCTGGCTGTGAGGCTGCTGCTGCTGCTGCGCGGATGGGTGTCTCGGTGGGCCTGATTACTATGCGGGCTGACCGTATTGGTGAAATGTCATGTAATCCTGCGATTGGTGGCCTTGGCAAAGGCCATTTAGTTCGTGAAATTGATGCGCTTGATGGAATTATGGGGCGGGCGATTGACCAGGCTGGTATCCAGTTCAGAATGCTGAATAAATCACGTGGGCCAGCAGTTCATGGCCCCCGTGCTCAAGCCGACCGAGCCTTGTACCGAACCGCTATTCAAAATTTTCTTGCTGAATATGATAATATTCGCGTTATTGAAGCCACTGTTGGTGATATAACGGTAAAAAAAACTTATCACGGCAATCAAGTTGAGGGTATCATAACTGAGGATGGCCATAGTTATAATTGTACTAGCATTGTACTAACAACAGGCACATTCCTTGGTGGGCTTATTCACCTCGGGGCCGAGCGCACACCGGCAGGACGAATTGGCGAAGCTTCATCGAATCAACTAGCCTTGAGGTTGGCGGAAATGCAGTTGCCAGTCGGACGACTGAAAACTGGCACACCAGCCCGACTCGATGGTACTAGTATTGATTGGGAAAGTTTGGAGATGCAGCCCGCGGATGACCCGCCCGTGCCATTCTCTACGCTGACCGATAGGATTCGAGTGCCGCAAATTTCTTGTGGTATTACCCGAACAACTGCGGAAACTCATAGAATAATAAAAGAATCTATGCATTTATCTGCGGTGTATAGTGGTCAGATTTCAGGAACTGGTCCGCGTTATTGTCCGTCTATTGAGGATAAAATCAACCGGTTTGCTGATAAGAAGTCGCATCAGATATTTTTAGAACCGGAGGGCTTGGACGATCCGACCGTTTATCCAAACGGGATTTCAACAAGTCTGCCCCGTGACGTGCAAACCGCGATGATTGCTTCAATCCCAGGATTGACGTCAGCAAAAATCATTCAATTTGGATATGCGATTGAATATGACTTTATTGATCCACGTTCTTTGAACCGCTCTCTGGCCTTGAAGGCTCTTCCTGGCCTCTATTTAGCCGGTCAGATCAATGGTACCACTGGTTATGAGGAAGCCGCTGCACAGGGGCTGATCGCCGGTGTCAATGCTGCGCTTATGGTTGGTAATGGCTCTGATTATTCACCATTTGTGCTCGATCGGGCCGACGCTTATATTGGGGTCATGATAGATGATCTAATCACAAAAGGTGCCCCAGAACCCTATAGGATGTTTACCTCACGAGCGGAATATCGGCTGTTATTGCGAGCGGATAATGCTGATCAGCGATTGACGGACTATGGAGTGGCAATTGGCTGTGTAAGCAAGGCTCGGCAAAACGCATGGCGTGATAAAGCGCAAGCACTTGCTGTTGCGCGTGCTCAGCTGGAGACAAATACTAAGCCCGCTAAGGTGATTGCCGCAGCGGGTTTGCCCGCTCCGCGTGATGGTGGCGCGCGCAGCGGGGCAGACCTATTAACGTTGGAAGGAATTGGGATAACTGATATCCTGCCATTATGGCCAGAACATGCAGCAATTTCGCCAGACCTTTATGGGCAGCTTGAGGCGGATTATCGCTATGCTAGCTATATTGTGCGGCAGCGGGCCGACATTGATGCTTTGCGTCGTGACGAGGCGGTATTGATACCGATGCAAATTGATTTTGCTTCAGTTGGTGGGTTATCTAGCGAATCGAGGGATATACTAGGTCGATTCCGACCCGAGACGATTGGTCACGCAAGTCGTCTTCCAGGCCTAACGCCTGCCGCAGTCTTGGCTGTTCTTCATCATATCAAGAGACAGCAAAAACAAATTGGTATTGTGGGCAGCGATTCATATAAAAAGGTTGCATTGTGACTGCTGATGAGGTTTGCAAGCTTCTAAATGTTTCACGTGAAACGTTTTCTCAGTTCGAGGCATATCTGGCATTGTTGGAAAAATGGCAGCGCCGGATCAATCTCGTGGCAAATAGCACTATGGCTGATGTCTGGCAGCGTCATATTTTGGACTCTGCGCAACTTATCAAATTCTACCCACCCGATACGAAAAAAATTCTAGATGTTGGCAGTGGTGCTGGTTTTCCAGGGCTGGTACTAGCGATCATGGGCAATGTCGAGGTAGACCTTGTGGAGTCGGACCAGCGCAAGGCCGTTTTTCTATCCACAGTCATCCGCTCACTCGGCCTACCAGCAAAAGTTCATAATCAGCGTATCGAAACATTGCCAAATATGGCTCCTGATGTGATTACCGCGCGGGCTTTGGCGCCTGTTTCTAAATTATTGAAATTAATTGAAAATCAAATATCACCTGATACGGTCTGCCTGTTTTTAAAAGGTGCTTCAGTAGAAGATGAATTGACCGAATTACAAACTTATTCCACAATGGTCCCCGTGAACCATCCAAGCCTTTCCGGCGCAAATGGCGTTGTTCTGGAGCTTAAACACAAAAGCTTAAATTGAAATCAATGAAACGGGTAAGTCAAAAAAGGAAAGAAGGCAAGGTTTACTACTATGACTTTTTCATCGCGTATTATTGCTATCGCTAATCAAAAGGGCGGTGTTGGCAAAACTACCACATCGGTCAACTTGGCAACAGCCTTGGCTGCGTGTGGCCGTCGTGTGTTGTTGGTCGATTTTGACCCACAGGGAAACGCATCAACCGGCCTTGGCATTGATCCCTCGGAACGATTGGTAAACAGCTATCGGCTTGTTACTGGCGAGGTTGGTGTGGGGGATTCGATTAAGTCGAGTTCCGTGCCAAGCCTTCATATTATTGCCGCTGTAGTAGAGCTATCAGCGGCGGAAGTTGAATTAACGACGGTTGATCGTCGAGAATTTCGCCTTTCCGACGCGTTAGCGGGTGTCACTGCAGAGTATGATTACATTTTTATTGATTGTCCGCCATCGTTGGGGCTGTTAACGGTGAATGCACTCTGTGCTGCAAATACTGTTTTGGTGCCGTTGCAGTGTGAATTTTTTGCGCTCGAAGGCCTGTCCCAGCTAATGCGAACCATTGAGTCTGTGCGTGCTGGCCTTAATCAGCATTTGGTCATGCAAGGCATCGTTCTAACAATGTATGATAACCGTAATAGACTATCTGAACAGGTTGCAAGCGATGTTCGCGCCCATCTTGGCAATATTGTTTATAATACTGTTATTCCTAGGAATGTTAGGGTTTCTGAAGCGCCTTCCTTCGGTAAACCTGTCCTGATGTATGATCTAAACTGTGCTGGCTCGCAAGCTTATGTGGCGCTCGCAGCGGAGCTGTTAAACCGAGAAAAGGAAGCTGCGTAATGTCGTCAAAAGCACCCGTTGATAAAGCGTCTACAAAAAAAAATAACGTAAAGAAGAATAGGGTAAAAAAAGGCTCTGAACGTGGCCTTGGTCGCGGCCTATCATCGCTCCTTGGTGATCAGGGAGTGGCTTTAGCCACCGGGATGTCTGGGGTAACCGGCGGATCTTCTCACGTAAGTGATATTCACCAAACACCTGATACCATTGGCGGAATGCCATTTTCTGGGCTGCGCGAGGTACCGGTAGAATGGATTAATGTTGGCCCTTGGCAACCGCGCCGCCGCTTTGATAGGCTAGCGCTTGATGAGCTAGCGGCTTCGATCAGGAAAAATGGTATTGTTCAACCTATATTGCTGCGGCGACATCCGGATTACAAATCGCGTTTTCAACTGGTTGCGGGTGAACGACGCTGGCGTGCCGCACAATTAGCAAAGATCCATGAAGTGCCAGCCATTATTCGGGAATTAACCACTGCCGAATGTTATGAAATTGCTCTCGTTGAAAATATCCAACGCAGTGACCTAAGTGTTATTGAAGAAGCACAAGGTTATCAAAAACTACTAGATACAAAACGGTACACACAAGAACAACTATCTGAAATTATTGGTAAATCTAGAAGTCACATTGCCAATATTTTGCGCCTGCTGTTATTGCCAGAACCGGTTCAGACATTGCTTCTGGAACGCAAGATCACAATGGGACAAGCGCGCCCACTTATTGGCCATAAACAGTCTGAGATACTGGCTAAAACCATTATGATGAAAGGCCTGTCGGCACGCCAAGCTGAAGCCCTCGCTAAGCAAGATAAAATTTCAACGCAGAAAACTTCCAAGAAGCATACTAAATCGTCGGATATAAGAGCATTGGAACAAAGAGCAGCTGATAAGCTCGGTCTTGTTTTCAATATTGATTGGGATGAGGCTAAAGAGCGTGGTAAGGTAATTATTGATTGCCGGTCATTGGATCAAATGACTGATTTGCTTGATAAGCTAGGAATCCGTTAACGTGGCGCGCGAAGACATATGCCAAGAAGGCTCTGTGAAGTATAAATCTGATCATTTAAACCGGTTGATTTGATCTGCAATTCAACATCTTGTAACCGGTTGACTATGTCCATTGCTATTTGTGGTTGCCAGCGCTGCAAATGCGATTGCAGACAGTTTTGTAGTTTGAAATGTGGTGGTGGCCGAAGGCTACGAATTGCATTCTGTGCTGACTGTCCGCTTCTCATTGCATAGCCAGCCAGTCCTAACTGTTGAAAATAATTCTGACACCCCCGCACAATCATCACGGCATTCATGCCTTCATGCCATGCTTTTTGCAATGATTGTTGAAGTTTTACTACAGCGCCGCTTGCTAGTGCATCTGCAATATCATCAATTGCCAGCTTTGCGTTATCTCCAAGGGCAAAATGGACCTCTTCAGCATCCAACTTACCATTCGGTCCAGCCATCAATGCCAACTTTTCAATTTCACGTCGTGATGAGCCACGGTCACTACCGAGTCGACGCGCTATAATGTCTAGTGCATCGCTGCTTGCTTTGATGTTGTCAGCGGCAAACATATTGCCAGCAAGCGCGCGAATATCGCTAACACTATCTACGTAACAGCCAATAGATGCCGACGTTTTACTGCTTTCGAAAAGTTTGACGAGAGCATGTTTTGTGGTCGTCTCATGGGCTTCAACAATGATTATAGCTTCTTCAATATGTTGAGATAGCGCTAGTTTGCAAGCAGCGAGAAGTTCGGTACCGCGGCCTTTGATTAAAACTAGCCTGCGGTCACCGAGTGCTGGTATAGCTGCGGCTGAATCGACGATCAAACCGACTTCGCCTGACAACATTTCACCTGTCAATCGGGTGACAGAAAACACATCGTCAAGATTATGGTTAAAAAGATGGGCTAATTGCTTGGCACGCTCGTTAATCAATCCGATGTCATTACCATGAAACAGAAATGCAACAAAATTTGTGGGGGGTTTTGCCAGAAAGGCGTTGATCTGACCGGGCGCAATTTTCATGGCTTGCCCATGTCGCTATTGTTTCTGTTCCAGAAAATACAGCTGCAAGCGGTGTCCTACACGCTGGGCCAGCAAGATTGCAAGCCGTTCACGCGCATGAGACTCTGATTTTTCTTGACCATAAAATGAAGATACTGCTCCTAGCGTTGCATCACCCGATATAGAATCGGCAAACAGGGTTTTCCCTGTTTCTAAATCACTTAACTCGAAAGTTGTGGTCATAGACATCTTTTTCAACGAAGAGGCTGCTCCTTGCACTGATAAGGTGGCTGAAGAAGTGGTTTTTATTGTTGAGTTTAACAAATAAGCTTCACTTACTTTGCCACCAATATGTAATTTTTTTCGTAATTCACGGGTATAAATTTGACCTTCGCGCGATTTTATATCAGTGACCAAAATCTTTTTAAGACTGTCTTGATTTTCTTGGCCCAACTGCTGAATACTCATGTCACTGCAAGCAGCTAAAACCAACACAAAAAAGGCTATGCCAACCAATCGAATGACACACCAGCAAATATTTTGATCATTTGGGCTAGATAACCACATTGATAATCCTGTTTTTGACAACGATGACTTTTTTTGGCGCATTTCCATCAAGATAGCGTAGAACGGCTTTTGACTCCAGTGCACGCGCTTCGGCATCAGCATTCTCGCAATCTCGAGATAGCATAATTGTGTCGCGTAACTTTCCATTCACTTGAATGCCAACCTCGATCTCATCATCGGCAGCAAGACTTTCATCCGCCTTTGGCCATGTGGTGGCTGCTAACATGGTTTCATGGCCAAGATTTTGCCATATTTCTTCTGCGATATGGGGTGATAGTGGGCTTAATAGTTGTGCTAAGGTTTCAATGCCAAAACGTTTGGCTTCTGCGGCACCCTTATCTGTCGATTTTACAATACCAATCGCATTGGCAAGTATATGAAGCTGGGCAACCGCACGGTTAAAGCGGAAATTTTCAATGTCGGTAGATAAGCTAATAATTGATTTATGTGCTATTTTTATCAGAGCAAGCGCGCTCCCCTCGCTATCATGCAGAACTGTCGTACCAACAGGGGCTATTTCTGGATCTTGTGCCAATCGGTAGATACGTTTTAAAAAGCGCGATGCGCCCTCAACGCCAGCCTCAGTCCATTCCATATCGCGTTCTGGCGGTGAGTCTGAAAGCATGAACAGGCGCGCTGTATCAGCGCCATAATTTTCAATAATGGTCTCTGGATCCACTACATTACGCTTGGATTTACTCATTTTTTCAATGCGGCCGGCCTTAACTGATTTACCATCAGTTGTTTTTATCCAGCTACCATTTTGTTTCACAACCTCTGTAGGAAATAGCCATTTGCCATCTTCATCTCGAAAAGTCTGATGACACACCATTCCTTGTGTCATTAGCCCGGTAAAAGGTTCATCGAGATCTAAATAACCAACTTGTGAGAGGGCGCGAGTGAAAAAGCGAGAATATAGTAAATGCAAAACAGCATGTTCAACACCGCCAATATATTGGTCGACGGGCAGCCAATATGCAGCGGCGTCCCTATTTACCCCATCATTAGAATGCGGGTCAGCATACCGTAAGAAATACCAGGAACTCTCAAAAAATGTGTCAAAAGTATCTTGTTCGCGCTCGCCTGCACCTCCACATTTTGGGCATTTTGTATGTTTCCATGTGGGGTGATTGGTCAGAGGGTTACCGTTAGCTGTAAAATCCACATCTTCGGGAAGGGTAATGGGAAGATCAGCTTCAGGAACAGGTACAGACCCACATTTGTCGCAATGAACTATTGGAATGGGGCAACCCCAGTAGCGTTGACGTGAAACGCCCCAGTCTCTTAGTCGGTAGTTTGTCTCGCCAATTCCAACATTGGCTTTGGTGATTGCTGCAATGGCAGCCTTTTTGCCAGCAACAATATCAAGCCCATCCCAATCATGGGAATTAAACAGCTTGCCTTCGCCAGTATATGCCGTGTCTGTAATACAGAATTTTCTGGGGTTTTCACCGTCTGGGAGCACTACGGGTAGAACTGGCAACTTGTAAGCATTCGCGAAATCAAGGTCACGTTGATCGTGAGCGGGGCATCCAAAAATGGCTCCTGTCCCATAATCCATAAGTACAAAATTGGCGATATGTACGGGTAGCTTTATTGAGCGGTCAAGAGGGTGATTGACAATAAGCCCCGTATCAAAACCTTTCTTTTCAACTGTTTCTAAGGCCGCTTCTGATGTGCCAAGTTTGGCACATTCAGCAATAAAGGCGGCGGCCCTATTATTTGTTTTACCAATGGCAAGGGCCAGTGGATGATTGGGCGCGATGGCAATAAATGAAGCTCCAAATAAAGTATCAGGCCGGGTAGTAAAAACCTCAATCTCCTGAGCCTCAATTAAGGGGCTCTCATCAAGTGTAAAGCGAATTTTTGCTCCTTCTGACTTGCCAATCCAGTTTTCTTGCATAAGCCTTACTCGTTCAGGCCATCGGTCAAGATCAGTAATAATGGCTAAAAGATCGTCCGCAAAGTCGGTGATTTTGAGAAACCATTGTGACAGAAGACGACGCTCAACTGGTTCGCCTGACCTCCATCCACGGCCATCCACGACCTGTTCATTGGCCAGAACCGTATTTTCAACAGGATCCCAATTAACCCAACTCTCTTTCCGATAGGCAAGTCCCACCTCAAGAAATTTTAAAAACATTTTTTGTTCATGCTTGTAATAATCAGCGGAACAGGTTGCAAATTCGCGTGACCAGTCATAGGAGAGGCCCATGCGCTTTAGCTGAGTGCGCATGGCTGCGATATTTTCAATCGTCCATTTTCCAGGATGGACATTTCGTTCCATAGCTGCATTTTCTGCAGGTAAGCCGAATGCATCCCAACCCATTGGATGGAGAACATTAAAGCCTTTGGCCCTTCTGTAACGGGCGACTACATCACCTAACGTGTAATTTCGAACATGGCCCATATGGATTCTCCCTGAAGGATAGGGAAACATCTCTAAAACGTAATATTTTGGTTTGGAGTGGTCGATATTAGCGGTGAAGCAATTGGCTCGTTCCCATTTAGCTTGCCATTTTTTTTCAATACCAGGGGCATTATACTGGGCCATTCAAATTTCCTTTAATCATTTTAAACTATTCAGGTACGGCGCCAAGCTTTATACCAAGATAATTAGATGCTAGCTTGCTGATCAATAAAAATACCTAAGCCGGCCAGTATGTTTTTTGATTATGGCTTTTGTCGGCAATCGGCCAATTAATTCAACTTAATTGACAGTTTCTGAAATATTGGCGGCGCGTAATTCGCGCGCGCGGGTTAGGACCAATTCTTCTAGCTTGCGGCCAAGTGTTTCATCACGCCCCGCGTCCACCCATTCAGCGCCGCGCCTGTTTTGCAAATAGGCATGCACCGTGATTGCATCGGAACGCAATTCGCGGCCAATTACAAACATAGCTAGTTTCAACCGTTGATTTGTGTTGCCTTCGGTCTGGTGCCATTCAGTGACAATGCTGCCGCCAAAAGTGTCGACATCATCAAGAGGTACAAATGATGCAATATCTAGTGCTGCACGCCACAATAACGCATTGACTGGAAGGCCGTCACCACTAGGTTCATCTTTCTTAATTAGGCCCTGGAGTTTAATACCGTCGGCACTTGGTTTACCGGTTATTACTGATATTGGCCCTGTAGACTCATCAACTGGCGCTGTCTCCAAGCTGGAACAGGAAGAGAGTAACAAAGCTGTTCCCACAGTGAATGACAATATATGGCCAACGTTGGCAAATTTGTAAATCTGATGAAATATTGCCATTTAAGGCTCCTATGATTCTATCACTTGCGCAACAATGCAAATAGGTATGGAATTTGTAAAGAAAAAAGGGAGGGGCAAGCCCCTCCCTTGGTATTCTAAATACTACAGATCATTCAATTAGAATGCCATGTTTATTGCGAGCCAAGAGTAGCTTGCATCAGTTGCGCCTTGGGTAAGCTTTCCGGTTTCACCCTTGAGTGTCACACCAGGTACGAGTGCGTAGCTGATGCCAACGTTACTGGCTTTATCCTTTGTACCATCTAGACCAGTTCCGGTCGCTGACAAAGCTGCAATTGTGATACCATTTGCAAGAGTGTATTTAACAGCTACGTCATTGGCTTTATTTTGAGTACCACT